>DASSGC010000778.1:0-23348 GCA_035693765.1 Acidimicrobiales bacterium | reverse complement strand
GCACGGCCTCCTCGATGGGACAGTGCTCACGCGTCCCCGGATGGAGAGGACTCGTGACCGCGACGCGGCGCGCTCGGCGCTCGGCGCTCGGCTCAGGCTCGATCTGACGCCGGACCTAGTGTCGTCGCTCGGGGCGGGAGGGTGTCGACCCGTAGGCGGACGTTGCGCTTCGAGCTGATCCGCCACTTGCCGTCGTCGCAGCGGCGGTAGGTCTCGAAGTAGTGCCCGTACCCCTGCAACCGCGTGATCTCGCCCGACGCCGACCGGAGCTCCACGTCATCGAACATCGCCCACGTCCCGGTCGCCTCGTCGGGACCGGTGAGGACGATCTCCGGCATGTGCCCGTGGTGCACGGTGGTCGCGTCGGCGAGGGTGCGCTGGAGGTCCGCCAGGTACTGCGAGGTGGAGACGGGCGGCCTGGGCTCAGCAGTCGGGAGGACGTGCTCGCAGTCCTCGGTGAAGAGGTCGGCGAACCCGTCCCAGTCCTTGGTGTCGAGCAAGCGGAAGTAGCGAGCCTTCAACTGCTTGATCGCCTCGATGTCCTCCAGCGTGCTCACCGGAGCGACGGCTGAGGGGTCGGTGAACCGGAGCGGGCCGTGCAGGTTCACCGCGCCGAGCTGGCCGAGGTCGATGCCGAGGTCACCCGCGACCTCGACGACAGCAGCCATGTCCTTCCGGAGGAAGTGCCCGCCCGCCTCGACCAGCGCGTGGACCGATCCCATGGATTGGACGATGCCCATGGCCTGGCTCGCTCCGCTCGACGCCTGGATGGCTGCCGCCGCCTGGGTCCAGTCGACGTGGAACTCCCCAGCGATCCTCTCCACCTCGGCGATCAACTGCAGCTCGGCGGCGAGCAGCGCGTTGTTGAGCAGCTTCGCGGCCTGCGCAGCGCCGAGTGGTCCGAGGTGCAGGACGGGGTCGCCGTACGCCGAGACGACGTGGCGAGCGAGCTCGACATCAGCGGGGTCGCCGCCGAGGAGAACCGTCACCTTCCCTCCTGCGATGTCCTGTGCAGAGCCGCTGACGGGGGCTTCGACGATCCGCAGATGCTTCGCGGCGCCGTGCTCAGCCAGAGTGTGGGAGGTCGCTGGACTGCCGGTCGTGTGGATCAGCAGGAGGGAGCCAGTGTCCATCCCGGTCAGGAAGCCGTCCTCTCCGAGGGCGAGGTCGAGGAGCTGCGCATCGGAGTACACGCAGACGGCAACGGCAGCGGCCCCGGCAACCGCTTCCAGGAGGTCGGCGGTCGCATCGGCGCCGGCAGCGACGCACGCTTCCCGAACCTCGGCGCGCCGGGCGTGCACCGTGACGGCGCGGGCGGCCGACACCAGCCGTTCCACCATCGGGAAGCCCATCTGACCGGCTCCGATGAACACGATCTTCCCGAGGTGTGCGCGCTGTGCCATGGGGACGGGGGTGCAGGCGGTCAGGCGAGGTGTTGATCGAGGAACGCCAGCGTCCGGTCCCAGGCGTCCTTCGCCGACGCCTCGTGGTACGAGCTGCGTGCATCGCAGTGGAAGCCGTGGTTCGCCTCGGCGTACCGGACGATCCCCGTCTCGGGTGCCGCCTTCGCGACCGCGGCCTGGAGTCCGTCGACCTCGTTGGTCGGGATCGACTGGTCGAGGTCGCCGAACAGTCCCAGCCACGGCGTTTGCAGCGTCGGTGCGAGGTCGAACAGCGGAGGGAAGCCGAACCGGCTCTGGGCGATTCCGCCGCCGTAGAAGGTGACCGCTGCACCCAGCTGCCAGTAGCACGCAGCGACGAACGAGATGCTCCCGCCCATGCAGAAGCCCACGGCTGCGATCTGGTTGCGCTCGAAGCCCATGCCCGCGAGGTGATCGACGGTGGCGTCGACGTCGGCCTCGATCTCGTCGGCCTGGAGCTGCATGATGTACGGCATCACCTCCTGCATGTTCTCGTAGCCGAGCTCGGGGTCTCCGCTGCGGTGGAAGAGGTGGGGTGCGACGGCGACGTACCCCGCGTCGGCGAATCGGTGGCAGAGGTCGCGGATGTGTTCGTTCACCCCGAACG
Organism: Acidimicrobiales bacterium; assembly: GCA_035693765.1. Classification (GTDB taxonomy): domain Bacteria; phylum Actinomycetota; class Acidimicrobiia; order Acidimicrobiales; family VFJN01; genus ZC4RG19. The sequence goes on along the minus strand of DASSGC010000778.1, from coordinate 21,320 downwards.
CCTCCTGCAGCACGATCACCGCACCACGCGCGTCGCTGCTCGGCTCTGCGACGTAGAGCCCCATCGTGCCTGCGCCTACGTCCAGGCTGAGCTCGTGTCCCATCGTCATTTCCTTTCCTGGTCGGGATGGTCGCTGGTGGATGCCGTCGCGAACGTGGTCAGTCGACGAACTCGATCTCGCCGGTCCACGCGGGTTCCGGCCAAGGCATCGGCAGCGGCTGGAGGTCCGGTCCGAGCTCGGCCGGAACCCGTTCGGCGAGCGTGTCGACGTCCCACGGTCCCAGGTTCGTGATCGTCGGCGCGTAGCGGAGCATGCCGAGCCGCCCGACCTCGTATCCCTGGACCCGGAAGACCTGGCCGTTGATGTCCCGGGCCGCGTCGCTCATCAGGTAGACGGCGAAGGGCGCGACGTTCGCGGGATCCCGGTAGGTGCCGGTCGCCAGGTCGCTGCGCATGGCATCACCGAAGCGCTCCGTGAGCTTGCCCGCGTTGCCGTAGATGCTGTCCGACATGCGGGTCGCGGCGCTCGGGACCATGCAGTTCGTGGTGATGCCGAAGCGGCCCACGGCGTTGGCCGTGCTCCACGTGAACCCGAGGATGCCGGCCTTCGCAGTGGCGTATGCCGTCATGTTCGGCATCCCGTTGAGCGCACCGCTGGAGAAGAAGATCAGCGTGCCGGAGCGCCTGGGCACCATCACCCGGGCTGCCGCCTTCGCGCAGCAGAAGTGGCCCTTGAGGTGGACGTTGATCACGTCGTCCCATTCCTGCTCGCTGATGTCCCACAGGTACTTCGTCACCGTGATCCCGGCGGAGCACACCATCGCATCGAGGTGGCCGAAGGCGTCGACCGCTGCCTCCACGGCGGCTTGCGCTCCGGCCATGGTCGAGACGTCGACCGCAGCGGCGACCGCTTCGCCACCGCTCGCGGTGATCGCCTTGACGACGGCGTCGGCCGCCTCCGACGAACCCGCCTCGGTGCAGTCGACGGCGCCGCCGTAGTCGGCGACGACGACGCCGGCCCCCGCCTCGGCGGCCGCCAGCGCGATGGCACGGCCGATGCCACGTCCACCGCCGGTCACGACGACGGACTTCCCCTCGAGATGCCTGGTCACCCGGATCGATCCTCCGCGTCGGCCGCTCAGTAGCGAAGCGCCCTCCCAGGCGCCCGCCTCGAAGTGACACTACACTGCCAGAGTTGCGCCGCAATGCGGGTAGGCATCTCGGAGGAGTGCGACCGCGTCAGACGCGTAGAGCTCCTTGGCGATCCCGCCCGGCGCCAGCTCCATCACCGCGTTGTGACCAGTGCCCAGCACCCGAACCCGCGACGCCGGCGTGGCCGGCACATCGAGCACGGTTTCGCCAGCATCGACGAGCTGTTGGGCCAGCAGCTAGCCCAGTTCCACACCTCGGCGCTGGAACCATCCCGCGGTCGTTCAGATGCCTGGCCTTGCGGCCAAATCCCCTGGGTACGGGCCCAAATTGACTGTATTCGGCCGCACGTAACAGCCCTCTTCACTGGTACATCGCCTCGGGCCGGCTGACCAAGGAGGGCTGAGTGGGCGGCGATTTCATCATCGCGTTCACGGCGGCCGTCGGAAGCCTGCTGACGGCCCTCGTGGGCCTGCTCCGCTACATGCACGAGCGCGTCCCTCGGGAGCGCGCGCCTGGACCGCCGCCGGTGGATCCGAGGGAGCCCGCCGGACAGCAAGGCGGACGGCCGAGCGGCGCCGGTGGTGGGTCCGTGGCCGAACAGCCCAACCCACCTGCGCCCCAAGGCTGGTCGGGAGCGGTGCGAGTGTCAGCAAGCACGCCGCCGCTGCCCGCGGCATCCCGCACTGGGCGGGCGTGGTGGGAGCAGCAGGCGGTCGAGCCCTCCAACGACTGGCAGGGCGAGGCGCGGCAACACCTCCACCCCAATGCCGAGGCGCCAGCGGGGCAAGTGCCAGCGGGCGCGACTCCGTGGTGGCGCAATGACGAGCTCGGGCGTCCACCAGAGGGTTCTCCGGAGAGGAGCTCGACATGACCGACCGATGGAGCGGCAACGTGTGGCGCACCCCGTCGTCGACAGCCAAGCCGACCCAACGCTGGCCGGGTCGGCCCGACGCCGGACGACTGCCGACACCGTCGGCCGACACCTCCGCGCCGAGGCGACCGCCGCCGGCTTCAGTGCAGCAGACGCTGCGCCGGGCCCGTGCCGATCTGGTCTTGTGGGCCGGGCTCGCCCTCGGTGCTCTCCTGCTCCTGCTGATCGCGTTCGCTCTGTGGGACCGTCCCGTGGATTCATCGCCGACCGTGCGGACAACGGTCGTGTCAACCAGCGAGACCTCCAATGCACCGTGACCGCAACGCGCTCGCAGCCGTGATGGGTGCGACAGCCAGCGTGACCGTGGTCGTCGTGTTGCTGGTGGGGTTCGTCGCGCCCGCCGACCACGACACGACCAACCCGACGAGCACCTCGAGGACCGAACACTGCGTGACCAGCACCACCAACCGGAGTGGCACCACAACGACTGGACCCTGCGTGACCACCAACCCCAGTAGCACCACGGTGACGAAACCATGATGAGCTCCACGTCCGAACCGCATGCAGCATCCGCCGTCGATCATCCTCTCGTCCTGGTGTGGCTCGCCTGGTTCCTCCCGTGCCTGACCGCCGCGTGGCTGGCGACCGCCCTCATGTACGCGTTGTCGGTCGGCACCCTCCCGGAGCCAATCGTCGGCTTGGCGACCGCGGTGGCTCTCGCCGTGCTGATCGCCACGCTGCTCGTCCCGGTCGAGCTGGAACAGGCCAGGGCCCTGACACAGCGACCAGCGTCCACGCAGTCGGCGGCCGCAGGGTACGAGCCGCCACGGCTCGCCCCGAGCCGCCCACCCGGCGCGGTGCACCCCGCGCCGCCGTTGGATCTGTCCGCCTATCCGAGCGCCCAGCGCGGCTTGCGCCAGTGCCCCCGCTGCGGCTCGTTCGCAGTGATCGCGTCGGAGGACGCTGGGCAGCAAGCGAACACCTGTCGGACCTGCAGCCAGGTCTGGCGTTCGGGTGCCGGGCTCCCCGACCCCGATGTCGTCGTGCGCAGCTGGCTTCACCGTTAAGGAGCGACCGTGTACACCCAACCGATAGACCGTGCCCACCCAGGCTGCATCATCTTCCTGGTCGACCGCTCGACCTCGATGGAGGAGCCGCTGGGCGGAGGCAGTGCGAGCAAGGCCGAGTCGCTGGCTCAGGCGGTGAACCGCCTCATGCGCAACCTGGTGCTCCAGTGCCAGCGGGGCGAGCAGATCCGCGACTACTACCACCTCGGGCTCATCGGCTACGGCGCCACGGTGGGCTCGATCTTCGGTGGGGACCTTGCCGGGCACAACCTCGTCCCGATCAGCCGCGTGGCCGACTACCCCCTCCGCCTCCTGAGCGAGACGCTGCCTGGTTCCCCCGACGTCTCGCTCGACATACCGATCTGGCTCGAGCCGATTGCCAACGGAGGGACGCCGATGGTGAAGGCGATCGACACCGCCGGGGCGATCGTCGTCGACTGGGCAAACGAGCATTTCGACTCATTCCCACCGATCGTCGTCAACGTGAGCGATGGGGCAGCGACAGACGGAGATCCACGATCCATGGCCGAGCAGCTGCGCAACGTTCACACAAAGGACGGCGCGCTCTTGCTCTTCAACGTGAACGTGTCCTCGTCACCCGGACCCGCCGTCCAGTACCCGAACACGCCACGAGACCTGCCCGATGCGTACGCCCGAACGTTGTTCGAGATGTCGAGCGAGCTCACTCCGTACATGGTCGCGGTCGCACGCGGGATGGGCCTGGTCATAGGCGAAGGCGCCCGCGGCTTCGTCTTCAATGCCGACTCCGGGACCTTGAGTGAGTTCCTCGATGTGGGGACGCGCGTGTCCCAGGTCACCGACCGTTGACCGTCGGAGGATTGATGTCGCCGTTCATCGCCTTTTGGGAGCCGAAGGCTGGGACCGCCAGGTCCGAGTGGGAGGACGGCTGCGCGTACAGCCCAGAGACAGGCTGGTTCGCGATCGCCGATGGCGCGTCGGCGGGAACGAGCTCGAGGGAGTGGGCGTACACACTGGCCAAGGCCTTCGTCGATGACCGGCCGGACGACCTGTTGCGGGCGGAGCACGGGCTCGGGACGCGGTTCCTGCGATGGCTCTCCCGGGTTCGCCAGAGCTTCGACCCAGAGGCCGAAGGTTTCGTCCGCGCCACTGTCCCCGAGTGGGTTCGTGAGGCCGGCCAGCGGCGGGGGGCGTTCAGCACATTCCTCGGCGGGCGGATCTCGGCCTCCGACTGGGCCGCGGTCGCGGTCGGTGACTGCTGCCTCTTCCATCTCCACGCATCCGGCCCGCGTCTGACGATGTTCCCCATGACCAGCGCCGAGGAGTTCGGCTCGACGCCTCAACTGATCCCGAGCGCACCGGCCGACGATCGTGCGCTCGCGCGGTCGCTCAGACATGGGAGCGGCCCGCTGCAGCCTCGCGACGTGATCTTCGCTGGGACCGATGCGATATCCGAGTGGATGATGCACGCTCGTGAACAAGAGGAGCTGTGGAGCGTGTTGAGCCGCATCGGCCATGAGGGCTTCGCGGCGGTATGCGCAGACCTGCGAGAGAGGAAGGAGATGCGCAACGACGACGTCACCCTGCTGCGATATCTCCAGCCAGTAGACCAAGGAGGCGACCACTGATGGCAGTCGAGCAGGGTGCGTGGCCCGATCGCTCCCAGTACGCCCACTTGGTGCAAGTGCCGCACAACTTCGCCGATGAGGAGCTCCGTGGCGCCTCCCTCACACTGTCTCGGCGCGGTGGCCCGCGCGTGTGGAGCGGCGCCAGAGCGATGGTCTTCCAGGCCCAGACAGCCGACCGTCGCCTGCTCGCCGTGCGTGTGTTCCTCAACGCCGAGGCAGCCGATCCGACCAGGTACGCCGCGCTGAGCCGACATCTCGAGCAGCGTACGGTGCCAGCGTTCGTGTGGACGCGCTGGGTCGACGAAGGCCTGGTCTACGAGACGAACCGCGTGCCGTTGATCAAGATGCAGTGGGTCGACGGCATCCCGCTCGACGAGTACTTGGTCACCTGCCTCGCCATGAATCGTCCGGGTCCCGCCCTCGCATACATGGCGGAGGAATGGCGACGCGAGTCCCAGAACCTGACCAGCTCAGACCTCGCCCACGGTGACATCCACGCCCAGAACGTCCTCGTGTGCCCCGGTGCTGCGCCGGGCCAGATCCGCTACCAACTCGTCGACTACGACGGCGTGTGGGTCCCGTCGCTGTGCAGCGCGCCACGCGAGGTCGGCCACGCCGCCTACCAGCACCCACGCCACGTGCCCAGCTACTGGGGCCCGAGCGTCGATGCGTTCCCGGCGACGCTCGTCTACCTCTCCCTTCGCGCGCTCGCAGCGGAGCCAGCCCTCTGGGATCGGTTCCATACCGACGACACCCTGCTCTTCCGGTACGAAGACCTGACCGATGCGCGGTCAGCGAGCGTGTGGGGCGCCCTGGCGGCGAGCCCGGACAGCCTCGTCCGCTCGCTCACGGCCGTCGTGATCCGCTGGTTGGACGATCGGCCCGACGCGATGGAGAGCCTCGAAGCAGCGGTCGCCGCGGCCAGCGCGGCTCACACTCTGCCGCCGAGGGCGGAGGCCGCGGGCACGGACCAGCTGAACGTGTGGCCTCCCAAGACCGGCCCGACGTTGTCGGCCGGGGGGCGCCAGCCGTGGGGTGCTCCGCTCCCGGCGAATCCAGTATCCGGCATCCGGGGAACCACGGTGCCTGGCCCGGCCATGAGCCAGCGGTGGCCCGGGGCTCACGCAGGGCGCGGCGCCAGCGGCCGCCCCCAGCCAGGCGATGGCGCGAACAGCCGGTGGCTCTGGGTGCTGGCGATCGTCGTGGTCGTCGTCGTCATCGCTCTTCTCGCCATCTGAGGCTCGACGCACACAATCGAGTCGTGGCCATGGCGGGTCCGGTGGTATGGAACACGTCACGGCGGTCGCGACACCTTCCAGCCTGTTCCTCGCCACCATCTACTGGATCCGGCGCCGGATCGCCTGACCACCGGCACGCGACGACCAGGGACGGAGCCGCCAGACCGACCACGACAGAACCGCAGGCGTGCGCGCCGCCCTCAGGCGCTCTGAGTAGGCGTGAGCACGGACCTCGTCGCGTGGTTGCCCGTTCCAGACCTGGCGATCCTGCCGCGGCAACGACACGCTTACGCGCCACCGTGTCGGCGTTGCCTGGAGCTACCGGATGTTCTTCGGGTTGACCAGTTCGAGCACCTGCTGGAACGTCGGGCGGTTGGTCGTCCGAATCGTGTCGCGGATCAGACCCGGCGCGAATCCGGTGCGGCTCGCGGTTGTGAGCCACGCGGTCGGGTCTGGCCCGAGAGCGGCGGCCAGGTCTGAGGCAACCTGGTCGACGACGGCCCACAGCGAGTCACGGCACGCGTCCAACGAACCGTTGCCGCAGTAGCTCAGGTTGAACCTCCCCTTCACCCCGCCCTGCAGCAGCGTCCGAAGGTCCTTGTCGACGTAGGACTCGCCCGCGAGACCGTTCAGGTTGCGGATCCGGTCGAGATCGTCGGTGAGATCGCCGAACACCGGGCGCATCACCGCCGCCGCGAGCGGCTCCCACAGTGCGTCCATGACGGCCGGCCCGGCGTCGTCGTACGCGCCGTCGCCGTCGGCGTCGAGGCGCGGCGCATCGCGGCGCACCCAATCGTCGAGCAGGTCGACGACCTCGGCTGCCAGCGGACTGGGCGCGCTCCCACCCCGCAGCACCTCGCTGACCACCGGCCAGACCGGTGACCGGGTGTCCTCGGTGGCCGCGCGGTTCATCACGCCCACGACGTCGGCCAACGTGACCTGCCTGTCGAACCCGTCGAACAACTCGACCCGGTGGACCGAGCCGTAACCGTTGTCGTCGCCGTGCATGAACCCGGGAGCCGACTGGTTGTTCCAGTTGAGCAACAGCCCATCCGGGCTGTTGACGGCGTGCGGGTGCTCGTTCTGTTCCAGGAAGCCCTGCCACTCGTAGTCGCCGGTGCCGAGCGTGGGCAGCCGGCGGTCGAGGCCGCGGGCTCGTTCCGGGAGCAGCCCCGACGAGAAGTAGGCCGTGTCGGTCCTCGACGCGTAAGCCCAGTTGAAGGTGAAGCCGAACTGGTCGGCCGCCTCCCAGAACCGGTCGGGAGTCGACGCCACGCCGTCGGTCATGTCTTTCAGCGCGGCGAGGTTCAGGCTGTCACGACCGAACGTGGAGCGCTGTCTGGTGAGCGCGACGGGCTGACCATCGGAGGTGGCCGTGCCGATGACCGGCCCGTGCACCGACCGGGGGTAGCGGACGGGCGTGCCGTTCAGCGTGCCCGCGTCGAAGACCTCGAACGGCCGGCATGCGCCGTCGAAGAGGTAGTGGTCGGAGTCGCGGGTGGCGGGCGTGCCATCGGGGTTGCAGAGCACTTCGGCGAACACATCGCTGACGTCGTGGCCGGCCGAGGTGAGGCTCCAGGCGTAGTCCTGCGTGCGGCCGATGAGGATGTACATCGCCATCCCCGGCACGGCTGCACCTTGGGCCTCGACGCCCGGTCCGCTGAGGTGGATCTGCTGCACGATCTCCGGATAGAAGTAGCCGAGCTGCGGCCCCATGACCGCGAGGCTGTTCCCGGTCGCCGAGCGCTTGGGGGCGGCCATGAGGAAGTTCGACGCCTCTCGCGTGCGGACGGGCCCAGCTGCCGGGTAGAGCGCCTCGCCCACGTCCGCGTGGGACGACGAGTCCCCAGTGGCATCGAGCGGGTCCGGCTGGCGAGGATCGAGCGAGATGATCGACCCCTCATCGATCGGCACCGATCCCGTCACCTGGCCTCCGGTCAGGATCGGGTACGGGAAGTGACGCTCGATCGTCGTGGGTGCCTCAGGGTCGTCGAACAACATGGCGTCGTCCCACGCCGCGCGTCCGACCTCGGGACCGAGCTCGTTCTGCAGCCTCGACAGGAACTCGGCGTTCGATGCTTCGGAGCCGCCGCCGGCGCCGAAGATCGACCCGATGAACGCGGCGATCGCGATCACGTCGTTCACCGTCGTCGGGGGTTGGTTGATGCCGTGGGCCTCCCAGTAGGCGTTGATCCCGTCGGCTTGGGCCTGGGCGTCGGCGATGATCTGGCGGCCCTTGTCGCCGTAGGTCTCGACGAGTAGGTCGACCTGATCGCTCACCAGCTGTTCGCTCTCCGGACTGGGCACGAACGACTGTCCGCTGAGCAGCAGCCCGAAGGCGTCGATGCCCGGAACGTCGGCGACGGCGGCACGCGCCGGTCCGCGTCCGAGCTGCAGGAGCAGGCCGCGATCGCGCGCCGTCACCCAGCCGGCCCCGAACGAGACGTCGTCGCGGGTCTCGCCGTCGACGTGGGCGACGCCGTACTCGTCGTAGACGATGGTCAGCCCCGGCCGCCCGGTGGGCTCCTCACGGGTGGCGCCGACCGGCTCGAGGTCCTCGGGGATGAAGTACCGGTCCATGTCCGCTTCGGTGACGTCGCCCCGCAACGGGGTCAGACCGTCGTAGAGCGGCACCTGATCGCGCGACTCGTCCGTCGTCGGTAGGCCGCCGTAGTTGCCAGGAGGAAGGATGTAGTGGGCCTTGTCCTCGGTTGGCGGCGGCTGCTCACGGCGAGCGTCCGCGGGTGCTCCGAGTGCGGTGGCGGCGATGATGCCAGCGGTGGCGACGAGGGCCATCCAGCGGCGTGAACGGAAGGACATGGATCTCCCCCCGGTTGGCGCGATCACCGGACCGTAGCAGGGACGACGACGACACGGTCGCCGAAGCTGGGCCGGCCTGTCGATCGGCGAAGCGGTCGTCGTAGTGCCGATGGGCTCTATCCGCCGGCGAGGACGAAGTCCTCTGAGTAGGCCGAGTATGGGCGCTGCCCACGGCGTTGGTGGCCCGCACGCGGCACCGACGGGTGGCCCCCGCGGTCAGGTTGTCCTGCGCCCGAGCGACGGAGCTCTCGTCGCGACGGCGCATCTGATCCTGGGGCTGCTCGCGTAGGGTCGGGTGATGTACCTCGCCCTGCGGGAGATGCGCCGAGCCAAGACGCGGTTCGGGCTGCTCGTCGGCGCGGTGGGGCTGCTCGTCTTCCTCATCCTCACCCAGCAGGCGCTGCAGGACGGGCTGATCACGAGCTTCGTGGGAGCCATCCGGCAGCAGTCGGCGCCCGTGCTCGTCTACAGCACCGACGGGCAGAAGACGCTCCAGGGCAGCGTGATCTCGCCACCGCTCGAGCGGTCCATCCGTGCCGTGGATGGCGTCGAGGCTGCGGGGCGGATCGGTCAGGGCACCTTCACCGTCCAGGTCGAGGGCGACGACGCGACCTCCGACGCCGCGATCATCGGCGCGGAGGACCCGTCGCTGGGCGGCGTCCGGCGCGTCGACCAGGGGCGCCAGGCGGACGCGCCGGGCGAGGCGGTCGGCAGCGCCGCCGACTTCTCCGTCGGCGACCGGGTGCGGATCGTGCCGGTCGGGGTGCCCGGCGGTGAGGGCCCCGAGCTCGTGGTCGTGGGCGTGGTCGAGGAGGGCCAGCTGCAGGTGACGCCCACGCTCTTCACGTCCTGGGCGGACTACGAGGCCGCCGCCCGCGCCGCGAACCCGGAGGCCGAGGCCGTCCTGCCGAACGTGATCGGGCTCCGGCCCGCCGAGGGCACGACGGCCGACCAGCTGATCGAGGCGGTGAACGCCACGTCGGAGGACGCAGATGCGCTCACGCGGGAGCAGGCGGCCACCGACACGCCCGGCGTGGGGCAGGTGCGACAGTCGTTCCAGGTGATCTTCCTGCTCTACGGCCTCGTCGTGCCCCTCGTCACCGGGCTGTTCTTCCTCATCGTGACGTTCCAGAAGTCGGCGTCGTTGACGCTGCTCCGAGCGGTCGGCGCGGACAGCACCACGCTCGTGCGCTCGCTCCTCTTCCAGGTGGTCGTCGTGGTGGTGGGCGCCCTCGTCATCGGCACCGCCCTCTACTGGCCGCTCTCGCAGCAGACGGTGGGGGCGATCGACCTGCGCTTCGACCCGGTGGCCGTCGGTGTCTGGTCGGTGCTGCTGCTCGCCCTCGGGCTCCTCAGCGCGCTCGTGGCCGCTCGGCGCGTCCTGCGGATCGACCCGATCGAGGCGACGACCGGAGGGGGCGGCCGGTGAAGCTGGCCCTGCGGGAGCTGCGTCGTCGCCCGAACCGCTTCGCGGTGGCGACCGTGATCCTCACGCTCATCGCCCTGCTCCTCACCTTCCTGGGCGGGCTCCTCGATGGCCTGGAGCGCGGCAGCACCGGCGCGCTGCGGCTCCAGGACGCCGACGCCATCGTGTTCGCCGATGGCGCCGACGGGTCGCTCGTCCGGAGCCGGATCGGCGAGGACGTCCGTCGTCAGGTCGCCGCCGTCGTGGGCGAGGACCGCGTCGGCGGCCTCGGCAGCGTGCAGCTCGGCGGGCGGCTGGAGGACCGGGGGCCGCGCGACCTGGTCCCCACCGTGCTGTTCGGCTACGAGCTGGCGCCGAAGGGCCTGCCCGAGGAGCCGCCCGCCGCGGGTGAGGTGTTCGCCGACGAGTCGCTGCGCAGCGAGGGCGTGGACGAGGGCACGGTCCTGCGCCTCGGCCCGGCCCGCAGCGAGGTGCGGGTGATCGGCTTCGTCGACGACAGCCAGTACGCCGGCCAGGGCAGCCTGTGGGGCTCCCTCGACACGTGGCGGGAGGTGCTGGCGGCGAACCGCCCGGGCGCCCGCGCGGGGGAGGGGACCGTGCAGGCCCTCGTCGTCCGGGCACCCGAGGACGACGGCCCCGGCCTGACCCGCGCCATCGACGAGGCCACCGGCGGCGCGACCGATTCGTACACGATCGCAGGCGCCATCGCCGCCCTGCCGGGCGTCTCGCAGCAGCGCAGCGTCTTCAACCAGATCATCGGCGTGACGATCGTGATCGCCATCGTGGTCGTCGCCCTCTTCTTCGCCCTGCTGACGGTGGAGCGCACGGGGCTCTACGGCGTCCTGAAGGCCCTCGGGGCGAGCTCCGTGACGATCTTCGGCGGCGTCCTCCTCCAGGCCGCGGTCGTGACGGCCGTCGCCTCCGCGATCGGCATCGCCGCGGCGGTGGCGCTGGACGCGCTGATCCCCGCCGGCTCGATCCCGTTCGACGTCACCCCGCCACGGCTCGTCACGAGCGCGGTCTCGCTGCTCGTCGCCGCGGTGGTCGGGTGCGCGTTCTCGCTCCGCCGGGTCCTGCGGGTCGACCCGGCGGCCGCCATCGGAGGCACCCAGTGACCGACTCGACCGAGGAGCCCTCGATGCCCCAGGCCGCTCCCGCCCTGCGGATGGAGGGCGTGCGCAAGGTGTACCCCACCGGTGACGACGAGGTCGTCGCCCTCGACCACGTGAACCTGACGCTCGCCAGCGACGAGATCCTGGCCCTGCTCGGCCCGTCGGGTTCGGGCAAGACGACGCTCTGCTCGATCGCCGGCGCTCTGCTCAGCCCCACGGGGGGCTCGGTCGAGGTCGGCGGTCAGGACATCACCGGGTTGTCGGGCAGGCAGCTCACGCAGTTCCGGCGCGAATCGGTCGGGTTCGTGTTCCAGACCGTGAACCTCGTGCCGTTCCTGACGGCGCGCGAGAACCTCCTCGTGGTGGACGAGCTGGGCCGGCGCAGCGGTCGCAAGGCCCGGGAGCGGGCCGACCAGCTCCTCGAGGAGCTCCGCCTCACCGACAAGGCCGACGTCCTGCCTGCGCACCTGTCGGGCGGCCAGAAGCAGCGGGTGGCCATCGGCCGCGCCCTCATGAACGAGCCGCAGCTCGTGCTCTTCGACGAGCCCACGTCCGCGCTCGACACGAAGCTCGGCGACCAGGTCGTCCACCTCATCCGCGACGAGATGAAGGCGAGGGGGACCGCCGCGATCATCGTCACCCACGACGACCGGATCACCCACTACGCGGACCGCACCGTCCACATCGTCGACGGCCGCCTCGACGACACCGACGACCACCAGCCGGACCCGGTCAGCACCGGCCTGGCCTGAGGTCGCCTCCTCCTGGCACGGGTCGCACGGTTGGCCGGGTTCGAGCACAATCGGGCCAGTGGCGAACCGCGGTGTGATCAGCCATGTGGACCTGAACGTGACCGACCTGGAGGCGTCGATCCGGTTCTACGCGCTGGTGCTGGGACACCTCGGTTTCGAGCGCCACGACCTCCCGGATGGGCGCTGCTCGTGGTCGTTGGACTACGCGGACGGCGCTGTCCTCGGAATCGAGGTCCGGCCACCGGCGCTACCCGCACCGCGTGATCGACATGAGCGCTACAGCCCGGGCCTCGACCACCTCGCATTCCACGCGGCGTCCCGCGCCGACGTCGACGTGCTCTACGAGGAGCTCGTCGCGGCCGGTCACGTCGTGGCGGATCCGCCGACCGAGTACGACTACGCGCCGGGGTACTACGCCGTGGCCTTCGACGACCCCTCCGGGATCCGGCTCGAGGTCGTCCACGACCCCACCACCAACCCATCGCCGGCAGAGGCGCCAGAAGGGCGTGAGTAGAGCGCGGCGGCCGGGTGCGGGTCGACACGGGCTCCGCGGGCGGCTGCGCTGGGCCCGTGTGCGCACTCCGACGCTCACCAGCGGACCACCAGCCTGCCGTCGCCGCCGAGGTCGACCGTGGTGCCGAGCGGCGCGCTCGCCCGGTGGAGGGTCGCCGCCAGCCAGCGCAGCTCCTCGCCGCTGGGTCGGGTGAGCTGGAAGCGCTCCACCTTCGTGGGCACCAGCTCGAGGCGTTGGAGCGTGCCCGAGCCGGTGTCGATGGTGGGCAGGTACAGGGCACCGAGGTCGGCGCGGTACTCCTCGTGGCCCGCGATCCCCTCGTAGTCGTCGAGCAGGTCGCCGCAGCCGTACAGGACGAGCCGCCCCTGGTGGACCTCGATGCCAAGCGGGTGGTGCGAGGAGTGGCCGTGGACGACGTGCACACCGGCATGGTCGATCAGCTGGTGGGCGAACCGGCGCTGCTCCGAGGAGATCTCGTGGCCCCAGTTCCCGCCCCAGTGCAGCGAGACCACGACGACATCGCCCGGTCGCGCCGATGACCGCACGACGCCGGCGACCCGTTCCACGGTGTCCGGGGAGAGGTCGGGGAGGAGGGCCACCCCCGGGCGGCGGTCGCCGGCCGCCCACCCCGGCGGGATGCCGCTGGAGGGGGACCCGGCCGCCACGACCAGCAGCCGTGAGCCCGACGCGGTGTCGGCGATGGCGGGCGACCACGCCTCGCCGACGCTGCGACCGGCGCCCGCGGTGGTCACGCCTGCCGCCCGGACGACGTCGAGGGTCTGGTCGAGGCCGGCGACCGACCAGTCCATGACGTGGTTGTTCGCCAGCACCGCCACGTCGATGCCCGCGACCGAGAGGCAGGCGACGTTGGCCGGGTGCATCCGGTAGTGGACCGCCTTCGCCGGCCAGGGACGTCCCCTGTCGGTCACGGCCGTCTCGAGGTTGACCACGAAGCCGTCCGGCGCGAGCTGCTCGAGGACGGCGAGCGCCTCGCCCCACATGTAGACGGGGTCCACCCGCCGCGGGATCGGCCCCGAGCGCTCCTCGGCCAGCTCTACGTACCGCAGTGCCGAACGCACCCACGGCTCGAAGATGCGCGGATCACCGGGGTGGTCAAGGATCTGGTCCACGCCCCGCCCGCACATCACGTCCCCCGTCAGGCACAGCAGCATGGGTCGCTCCGCGGGTCGCGGTCAGAGCTGGGGACGCTGGTCGCCGTGGCCGGGTGGGGGCGGCGTGCCGTCGCGGGCGGAGGCCACCGCCCCGACGGCCTCGACGTCAGCGGGGATGTCCAGCACCTCGACGGCGCCGGGCCAGGGATCCCGGGGATCATCGCGTGGGCTGGACGCGCAGTTCGGGCCGGTGGGCCTTCGACTGATGGAGCGCCAGCAGCCGGTCGGCGACCAGTTCGAGGGCGGTCGCCGCCTCGCCGGCTGGATCGGCCACGACGATCGGCGTGCCGACGTCGCAGCCCTGGCGCAGGGCGGGGACCAGCGGCACCTGACCCACCAGCGGTACCCCCAGCTCGGTGGCGAGAAGCTGGCCACCGCCCGTGCCGAAGAGGTCGTAGCGGGTGCCGTCGTCGTCGGTGAACCAGCTCATGTTCTCGACCACCCCGGCCACCTGCAGGTTGATGCGCTGTGCCATGTAGGCGGCCCGTTGGGCCACCCGCTGGGCCGCCGGCTGCGGCGTCGTCACGACCACCACCTCGGCGTCCGGGAAGAGCTGGCCGATCGTGAGCGAGACGTCGCCGGTGCCAGGCGGCATGTCCACGAGCAACACGTCGGGCCGCCCCCACCACACGTCATCGACGAACTGCTGCAGCATCTTGTGCAGCATCGCCCCGCGCCAGATGACGGGCGTGCCCTCGTCGGTGAAGAACCCGACCGACACGACGGCGACCTGGTCGATCTCCGGGGGCACGAGCAGCCCGTCGATGATGAGCGGCTGGCGGTCGATGCCGAGCATCCGGGGGATCGAGAAGCCGTACACGTCGGCGTCGATGACCGCGACCCGCCTGCCGCGGCGGGCGATGGACAGGGCCAGGTTGGCCGTGACCGACGACTTGCCGACCCCGCCTTTGCCGGAGGCCACGAGGAACACCCGCGTCGACGCGAAGGACGCCGACGGCGGCACCTGTCGCTGGAGGCGTCGCCGCAGCGCGGCACGGTCCGCGTCGCTCATCGTCGTGAAGTCGACGACGACGTCGTCGACGCCGAGGACGCGCACGGCCCTGACGATCTCGGCGCGGAGGTGCTCGCGGCTCGGGTCCCCCCGGACCAACGACGCGACCGAGAGTTGCACCCGCCCCCGGCCGACCAGCACGCCCTGGACCATGCCCAGATCGGTGATCGCTACGTGCAGCTCCGGGTGCTCGACCCGGGCCAGTGAGGCGCGGACATCGGCTTCCTGCACCACGTCAGTCGTCCCCTCGGCGGCGTCCCGCAGATTCTCGCTCATCGCGGGAAGAAGCGCACCCGGCACGCGGCGGCGAACCTTGAAAATGGCCGTCTGCCGGTAGAGGATGAACGCGGGCCATTGAGCGAGATGAGCACGACGGCGCCGCCGCCGGGCTCCCGACAAGGGGGATGCCGCGTGGAGATCACCCGTCGTCAGTTCCTGAAGGGGTCGGTCGCCGCCACGGGTGGGGCTGTCGGTCTGACGGCCTTCGGCTTCGACCTGGCGCCCGCGGCGGCCGAGGTCCGTGAGCTGAAGATCGACCGGGCCACCGAGGTGCGCACCGTCTGCCCGTACTGCGCCGTCGGTTGCTCGATGATCGCCTACACCCTGGGTGACAAGTCGCTCAACGCCAGGCCCTCGCTGATCCACATCGAAGGCGACCCCGACAGTCCCATCAACGGCGGGACGCTGTGCCCGAAGGGGGCGTCCACGCTCCAGCTTGCCCTCAACGGCAAGCGGGCCGAGCACCCGATGTACCGGGCGCCGGGCGAGTCGGACTGGAAGCGCATCTCGTGGGACGAGGCGATGGAGCGCTTCGCGAAGCTCGTCAAGACGTCTCGTGACGACAACTTCGTCGAGAAGGACGGCGACGGCCGGACCGTCAACCGCCAGACGGGCTTCGCCTTCCTGGGTGGCGCCACCATCAGCAACGAGGAGGGCTACCTCGCGACGAAGATGATGCGCGCCCTCGGCACCGTCTACATAGAGCAACAGGCACGCGTCTGACACGGTCCCACGGTGGCCAGTTTGGCCGCCTCGTTCGGTCGTGGGGCCATGACCAATCACTGGCGCGACTTCAAGAACAGTGACGTCATCCTCGTCATCGGGGCCAATCCCGCCGAGAACCACCCGTGCGGTTGGAAGTGGGCGATGGTGGGCCGCGACGAGCGGGGCACCAAGATCATGCACGTCGACCCCCGCTTCACGCGCACGTCGGCCATCTCCGACCTCTATGCGCCCATCCGCGCCGGGACCGACGTCGCCTTCTTCGGGGGCCTGATCAACTACCTCCTCGAGAACGGGCTGTACCACGAGGACTACGTCAGGCTGCACACCAACGCCTCGTTCATCGTGAGCCCCGGCTACACCTTCGACGAGGGCCTCTTCTCCGGCTACGACGAGGCCACCCGGACCTACGACGGGACGGTGTGGGACTACGAGCGCGAGGCGCCTGCGCCGGAGGCGCAGCCGCCCTCGCCGGGCCTCGCCCAGGGGACGGGGGGCGAGGCCAGGACCTCGTTCGCCAGGGTCGACCCGACCATGCAGGACCCGCGCTCGGTGTTCCAGCTGCTGAAGCAGCACTACGCCCGCTACACCCCCGACCTGGTCTCCGAGATCACGGGCATGCCCAAGGACAAGTTCATCGAGATCGCGGAGGCCATGGGCTCGACGGCCCCGCCCGACAAGGTCGGGAGCATCGTCTACGCCGTCGGCCTCACGCATCACACCTCGGGCGTCCAGAACATACGGGCGCTGGGCATCGTGCAGATGCTGCTCGGCAACGTGGGCCGCCCCGGCGGGGGCGTGAACGCCGAGCGGGGTCACGCCAACATCCAGGGCAACACCG
Source organism: Acidimicrobiales bacterium (assembly GCA_035693765.1). Classification (GTDB taxonomy): domain Bacteria; phylum Actinomycetota; class Acidimicrobiia; order Acidimicrobiales; family VFJN01; genus ZC4RG19. The sequence goes on along the minus strand of DASSGC010000778.1, from coordinate 4,734 downwards.
ACAACGCCATCTCGTGGGAGATCCTCCCCGGCTACCTGGCCGTCCCGAGACCAGGGATGGAGACCGTCGCCGACTACATGGCAAAGGTCCCGGCCAAGCAGCTGCGGAGCACCTCGATCAACTACTTCGGGGCCAACTACAGGAAGTTCCTCGTCAGCACCCTCAAGTCCTGGTATGGCGACGCCGCCACGGCCGCCAACGACTTCGCCTACTCGTGGCTACCGAAGCCGGAGAAGAACTCCTCGTGGCTCACCGTCCACGACGAGGCCCGCGCGGGACGGCTCAACGGGATCATCTACGGCGGGTTCACCGGCGTCTCGGTCGGCCCCGACTCCAACCGGATGGCCGACTCGCTGTCGAAGTTGAAGTGGCTGGTCATCATGGACCCGCTGCCCACCACCGGGTCCGAGTTCTGGCGAGCCCCGGGGGTCGACCCCGGCGACGTCGAGACCGAGGTGCTGTTCCTCCCCGCCACCCACTGGATCGAGAAGGACGGTTCCTTCACGAACTCGGGACGTTGGGCCCAGTGGAAGTACAAGGCCATGGACACGCCGGAGGGGGTCAGGGACGACAACTGGATCCTGGGGCACCTGTTCCTCCAATTGCAGGAGCTGTACCGCAGCGACGGCGGCGCCTTCCCCGAGCCGGTGCTGAACCTGACGTGGGACTACTCCGACCCAGGCAACCCGTCGCTCGAGGAGCTTGCCCAGGAGGTGAACGGGTACAACGTCGCCACCGGCAAACGCCTGTCCAGCTTCGCCGACCTCAAGGACGACGGGACGACCACCGCGGGCAACTGGATCTACACCGGCTCGTTCCCCGAGGACGGCAACCACATGGCGCGGCGGGGCACCGAGGACCCCACGGGGCTGGGCTACTTCCACGACTGGGCGTGGTCGTGGCCGCTCAACCGCCGGATCCTCTACAACCGGGCGTCGGCCGACGCCGACGGGAACCCGTGGGACGAGACACGCGCCGGGATCCGGTGGGATGGGACGACCTGGGTGGGCGACGTGCCGGACTTCCCGGCCACCTCGCCACCGGCGGAGGCGAAGGGGGCCTTCATCATGACCGGCGAGGGTGTGGCGCGGCTGTTCGCCCCCGGCACCCTCACCACCGACGGGCCCTTCCCGGAGCACTACGAGCAGACCGAGTCACCGATCAACAACCTGCTGAGCAAGACCGAGAAGAACCCCGCCGCGTTCCTCTACGAGGACGCTCCCGCCAGCTTCGCGGAGGACGACTCCGAGTTCCCCTACGTGGCCACCACGTACCGCGTCACGGAGCACGAGCACTACGTCACCCAGAACGTGCCCTACCTGGTCGAGGCCATGCCCGACTTCTTCGTCGAGCTCCCCGTCGAGCTCGCCGAGAAGAAGGGGATCTCGAACGGCGGCAAGGTCAAGGTGCGCTCCAAGCGGGGCGAGGTCGTCGGCGTCGCCATCGTCACGAAGCGGATGCGCCCCCTGAAGATCGGCCAGGACAAGGTCGTCTACCAGGTGGGCATCCCTCTCCACTGGCACTACGCCGGCGGCAAGGGTGAGGACACCCGCGCGCCCATGATGGCCAACCTGCTCACGCCCTACATCGGCGATGCCAACGTGCGCACCCCCGAGTACAAGGGCTTCCTCGTCGACGTCGAGAAGGCATAGGGAGGCGGTCATGTCCATGTCCACCGATCCCGGGCTCACCGTGCGCCGGCGGTCGGCGACGCCCTCCTCGGACACCAACATCCGCCGCAGCGGCGTGGAGGTCGCGAAGCTCGTCGACATCGACCTGTGCATCGGCTGCAAGGCATGCGAGATCGCGTGCAAGGAGTGGAACGACCTGCCGGCCGAGGAGACGTCGAACTTCGGCAGCTACCAGAGTCACGAGGACCTCACCGCCACCACATGGGACCTCATGCGCTTCAACGAGGTCGACCTCGACAACGGCGACATCGCCTGGCTGATCCGCAAGGACAGCTGCCTGCACTGCGACGAGCCGGGCTGCCTGCTCGCATGCCCCGCCCCCGGCGCCGTCGTCCAGTACGAGAACGGCATCGTCGACTTCGACCAGTCCAAGTGCATCGGGTGCCAGTACTGCGTGGCGGGCTGCCCCTTCGACATCCCCCGCTTCGACCAGGAGACCAAGAAGGTCTACAAGTGCACGCTGTGCGTCGACCGGGTCAGCTCCTCGCTCGAACCGGCGTGCGTGAAGGCCTGCCCGACAGGCTCGATCCTCTTCGGATCGAAGGACGACATGGTGGCCTACGGCGTGACGAAGGTCGCCAAGCTCAAGGACCGCGGCTTCGAGGACGCGATGGTCTACGACCCGAGCGGCGTCGGCGGCCTCCACATGATGTACGTCGTACCCCGGGGCGAGATGCTCGGTGAGTACGGCCTGCCGGAGGACCCGAACACCACCTCGAACCTGAGCTTCATCGGTGGGCTCAAGGGGTTGCGCGGGCTCGGTGCGGTGGCGGCGTGGGCGGGCCTCATCGGCACGGGGATCTACTGGCTGCGTCACGGGCGGCGGTTCCCGCCCCCCGAGGACGAGGCCGTGGCCGAGGCCATGCGCCTCGGCGAGCGAGACGAGCACGAGGCGGCGGTCGCAGCCGGCGACCGTGCACCGGGCGAGGGGAGGGATGTCACGTGACCGCGACCACGGGGAGCGCCGACCGCAGCGTGCTGATCCCCGAAGCCCAGGAGATCGAGCGCTACTCGCTGTTCGACCGCATCCTGCACTGGGCGGTGACGCTCACCTTCGTCTACCTGCTGCTGTCCGGGTTCGCCCTCGCCTACCCGCGCCTGGCGTGGCTCGCCACCTGGTTGGGGGGTGGCCAGACGATCCGAGCCGTGCATCCGTGGATCGGGGTCGCGTTCTCGCTCGGGATCGTGCTCATGCTCATCACCTGGGTGCGCGACATGCGGTTCGACCGTACGGACCGCCAATGGGTGCGGCGCCTCGGCCAGTACACCCGCGAGGGCCACACCGGTCTCGACGTCGGCCGCTTCAACGCCGGGCAGAAGGGCTACTTCTGGTTCGTGATCGTGTTCGGCCTGCTGCTCCTGCTCACCGGCATCCCGCTGTGGTTCCCGTCGCTGATGAGCGCCGGGTGGGAGCAGGCGGCCCGCCTCCTGCACCACGTCGCCTACCTGCTGATGCTCGGCGGCTTCATCATCCATGTGTTCATGTCCACGGCGCTGCTGCCCGGCACGCTCCCGGCGATGACGACGGGAAGGGTCACCAGGCGGTGGGCGGCGTGGCACCATCCGAACTGGTTCCGCCACCAGATCGGCGCGCGCAAGTGACGCGAGGGCCGCGCGGCGGGCCCGGCGACATCGCGCTCCGCCTGACCAGGGCCGAGCGGTTGCTTGCCACAGAGGGCGTGGCGACGGCACCGCTGGCTCTGCTGGTCGCGCTGCTCCGTCATCACCAGTTGCGGGCGGCCGATGACTCGGTGCGCGCGGGGTCCCTGCTCCTCGCGGCCGGGGTCGGCGCCAACCTGGCCCGTGACCGCTTCCCGCTCTTCGATCTCGACGGCCTCGGCGACGTGCTGCTGGGCGAGCTCGACATCGCCGTCGACGGCCTCGCCGCCCCGGCCGGCGACGCGATGCCCGAGCCGCTCGCCGAGGCGGGACGCGGCCTGCAGGCTCAGCCCGCGCCGGACCGTCGAGCGGTCATCGAGACATGGCTCGACGACCCGTCGCTCGTCGACCCCCGGATGGGGTTCTGGGTCCAGGCCGCGGCCATGCCGATGCTGGAGGCGGCAGCGGTCGGCGCCCCCTTGCCCTCGCCGGAGGCGTGGCGCGGCGGTGCGTGCCCCCTCTGCGGCGGCCTCGCGCAGGTGTCGGTCATCGCCGAGGAGAGCGGCGAGTTCATGGGCGGTTCGCCGCGCTCGCTCGTGTGCGGCCGTTGCGCCGCCTGGTGGTCGTTCCCCCGGGCCATGTGCGCGCTGTGCGGAGAATCGGACCCGCGCAACCTGGCGTCCTACGTCGCGGACGGCAGGCGGTGGGCGCGCATCGACGCCTGCGAGACCTGTCACGGTTACGTGAAGACGTTCGACCTACGGGAGGACGATGCCGCCGAGGTCGTTCCGCTGGTCGACGACGTGGCGACGCTCGTCCTCGACGTGTGGGCCCTGGAGCGCGGCATCGAGCGGACGGTCGTCTCGGTGGCGGGTGTCTGAGGTGCGAGCGCGCATCAAGACGCCGGCGCTCGTGCGGGTCGTGGACGACGGCGGCGAACGGGTGCGCTCCGACGAGCTGGCCACCGAGGAGCCGCTCGAGATCCGGCTCGTTGCCGGTGGGCAGCGCCGCACCGTCGCCATCACCATGCGGACGCCCGGGGCCGACTTCGAGCTGGCTGCCGGATTCCTGTTCGCCGAGGGCGTGATCGCCGGGCCCGACCACATACGGCGCATCAGCTACTGCACCGACCCCGATGTGGACACGGCGCAGCAGTACAACATCGTCAACGTCGAGCTCCGCCGCGTCGACCTCCCCGACCTGCGGCAACTCGAGCGCCATTTCTCGACGACCAGTGCCTGTGGTGTGTGTGGCAAGGCCACGCTCGAGGCGCTCGGGATGCGGGGTTGTGCACCCGCCCCGTCGGGCCCGGAGGTCGACGCCGAGATCGTCCACGGGCTCCCGGCGGCACTGCGGGCCGCGCAACGCGTGTTCTCATCCACCGGTGGGCTGCACGCGGCGGGTCTCTTCACCGCCGAGGGGGAACTGCTCGGCCTGCGCGAGG
>DASSGC010000777.1:0-6641 GCA_035693765.1 Acidimicrobiales bacterium | reverse complement strand
CACCGCCTCGGCGCGGGCCTCGGGCGTGGCCGCCGCCAGCCGCTCGAGCTGCCCCGCGGCCACCTCGGCGGCCGCCCGGGCGGCCGCGCCGCGCTGGCGGGCGACGGCCGCCACGCGGTCGTAGAGCCCCAGATCGAGCAGCCGCACCAGCAGGTCCTGCCGTGACCGGGGCTTGTCGTGCAGGAAGCGGGCGAACTGCCCCTGGGGCAGCGACACGCAGGTGGTGAAGTGCTCGAACGACAACCCGAGCAGGCCGGCGACCGCCTCGGTGACCTCGTCCGCGGTGCCCGCCAGCACGTCGTCGCCCCGCAGCAGCCGGGCCTCCCGGGTGGTCGCCCCGCCCCCCTTCGTCCCCCGGACCACCCGCAACGCGGTGTGGGCGACGCCGTCGACGGTGAAGTCGAGCCGCACCCGGGCCTCGGTCAGGTTCTGGCTGATGACCGGGGCCACGGCCCGCCGGTCGTCCAGCCGGGGCACCGACCCGTACAGCGCGAACGTCAGGGCGTCGACGATGCTCGTCTTGCCGGCGCCCGTCGGGCCGACGACGGCGAACAGGTCGGCGCCGGAGAAGTCGACCGCCGTCGCTCGGCGGAAGGCGGTGAAGCCCTCCAGCTCCAGGCGGACCGGCCTCACGCGGGCTCCGAGGCCAGCTCGTCGACGATCTCGTCGAACAGGGTGACCAGGCGCTCGTCGTCGACCCCGGCCTCGCCCAGGTACTCGGTGAACAGGTCGTGGGGGCTGCGGCGCAACCGGTCGGGATCGGCCCGGCGGGCACGCCCGTCGCCCTCGCGGGGCGCCAGCACCACCTCGACGGCGCTCGGCACCCGCTCGCGCACCTCGTCGGCCAGCCCCGCCCGCGCCGGCTCGTCGAGCACCACCCGCAGGTAGTCGCCCCGGTCGCCCGCACCGCCCGCGTCCGGAGCCGCGGCCGGGAGGGCCTCGACGACCTGGGCCAGCGTGCCCCGCACCGTCCGCAGCCGCCGCCCGGACGAGAGCGCCACCGGCCGCACCACCGCCGGGCGCCCGGCGGCCACGTCCACCAGGTTGACCACCGGGTCGTTGGCCGTCTCGCCGAAGTCGAGCTGGAGGGGCGAGCCGCAGTAGTGCAGCGGCGCGGGGCCTGGCAGGTGCTGGGCCCGGTGCAGGTGGCCGAGCGCCACGTAGTGGGCGGTGCCGGGGAAGGCCGTGGCGGGCACCCAGTAGTCGAACACCGTGTGGGCGCCGCGCTCGCCGCCGCCCATGGTGCCGCCCATCACCATGAGGTGGGCCACGACCAGGTTGACGGTGCCGGCCCCGAACCCGCGGGTCAGCGTGGCGGCGATGCGCACCACCCGGTCGGCGTAGTCGGCGTGGGCATCGGCCGCGTCGCCGCTCATCAGCCGGTCGGCCGTCACCACGTAGCGCTGCGACGGGAACGGCAGGAGCGCCACCTGCGCCACCTCGCCGCCCGCCTCGACCTCGACCACGCCCTCCGCGCTGACGGTCGACACCAGCCGGATGCCGCTCGCCCCGGCGAGCTGGGCCACGGCGCCCAGCCGCTGGGCGGAGTCGTGGTTGCCGGCCACCGCCAGCACCGGCCGCCCGCCGGCGGCGAGGTCGAGCAGGGCGCGGTAGACGATCTGCTCGCTCTCGGCGGCCGGGGCCGCCGTGTCGAACAGGTCGCCCGCCACCACCACGAGGTCGACCGACTCGCGCTCGGCGACCGCTGCGATCTCGGCCAGCACGGCCCGGTGCTCGACCGCCCGCGAGCGCCCCCGGATCGCCCGGCCGACGTGCCAGTCGGAGGTGTGGAGCAGCCGCACCGGTCAGCCCGCGGGGAACCCGGCGAACGGGTCGCCCGCCGCGGCCCGGTCGGCCTCGCCCACCGTCGCCGGCAGCGCCGCCGCCTCGCCGGCCCGGGTGGCCCAGGCGGGGAACGGGAACTGCACCACCAGCGGGATCGGCAGCTCGGGCTGCGACACGATCATGGTGCCGGGCTTGACGATGGTGGCCCGCTGCCGCTGCACCGGGGGCAGGAAGCCGTACTCGCCCCGGCCCGCCTCGGCGGCGTCGAGCCGCCCCACCACCCGCACCGCGGAGTTGGCCACGATGCGGCGCTCGACCTCGCTGGCCGTCTGCTGGGCGCCGATCAGGATGATCCCGAGCGAGCGGCCCCGCTCGGCCACGTCGAGCAGGATCTCCTTGATCGGGCTCGACCCGTCCCGCGGCGCGTACTTGTTGAGCTCGTCGAGCACCACGAACTGGAGGGGGCGGGCCTGGCCCGACCGCTCCTTGCGCTCGAACGCCCGGCGCAGCACGACGCCGACGACGAACCGCTTGGCCCGATCGTTGAGGTTGTGCAGGTCGACCACCGTCACCTGGGCACGCTCGAAGTCGACCCGGTGGGCGTCGGGGCGGGCCACGTCGGCCCGGACGAGGTGGCGGATGTGGGCGCGGGCCCCGTGGAGCCGGCGCAGGAAGGCGTTGACCGTGCCGGCGCCGATGGCGCGGCCGGCCCACTGGTCGGGGCCGTCGAGGTCGACCTTGTCCTCGATCAGCTCCACCAGGTCGTCGAACGTGCGGACCACCCGGCCGTCGATGCTCACCGCCCCGTCGCCCACCGGCTCGGCGGCCTGGCGCAGCCGGGCCACCACGTTGTGCACCACCATCGTGTACTGCTGGCGGTCGTCCTCGGCGTCGGCGAACAGGAACGGCAGCAGCTCCTGCCGGCAGAACTCCTCGATCGTCCAGAAGAACGACGTCACGTCGCGCTGGCGGGCGGCGACGTCGGGGCTGGCGTTGGGGTCGTCGCGCACCGGCGGGGCGAAGAAGGCCACCGACCCGAACGGCCCCGCCGGCAGGCCCAGCCGGGCGTAGCGGGGCGGCTGGTCGGCCGTCAGGTCGAGGTTGGCGTGGTCGAGGAACAGCAGGTCCTCGCCCTTCACGTTGAAGATCAGCGCCTTGGTGTTCGCGGCCTCGGCCCCCAGCATCCCCGAGTGGAACAGGCTGTAGAGCAGGAACGTCGCGTAGGTGGTCTTGGTGGCCACGCCCGACACGCCGCTGATGTTCACGTGGGCGCCGCGGGTCCCGTCGAGGAACTCGAGGTTCAGGTAGAACGGCTCGTCGTCCCGCGACAGGCCGGCCGGCAGCCGGTTGCGCATCTGGCTGAACAGCAGCGCGTCCTCGCGCTCGACGCCGGTCGCCTTGCGCACCTCCTCGCCCGGCAGCGGGGGGACGAAGATCTCCGGCTCGAACCGCGTGGCCAGCACCTGGGCGGCCTCGCTCACCTGGGCCGGCAGCACCCCGTCGGCCACCAGGAACACGTCGCTGTCGAGCCGGGCGCCCTCGTGGGTGGCCCGCACCTGCGACACCACCCCGGAGATGCGGAGCGGCTGCCCGTCGGGCAGCACCCGGTCGACCACCACCACGTCGTCGAGCTGGAGGTAGGTCCCCTCGCCCACCGCCACCCAGAACTCCAGCGGCGTCGCCGGCTCGGTGCCGACGACGCGCCCCGCGGCGGGCGATGTCGGGGAGGCCGGGCCGTCCATGCCGGCGACGTTATCGACCGGGCGTCGGGGTCAGGATGGATGGTCCGCCGTCACGGGGCCGGCTCTACGGTCCGTGACGGCGCCGATGCCCTACGCTCCGGTCACGTGTCCGGCCGGTGCGTGAATCGGGGGGTTGCCACATGGTCGCGCCGAGCCAGGAGCGGATGCCCGCCGCCGACCCGACCATCGCCCCGCCCGGCCCCGACGACGCCGTCCACCGCGGGACCGGCCACCTGCGACTGCTCACCGCCGGCGCCGTCGTCGTCACCCTCGTCCCCCTGGTCGTGGCCGTCGTCACCGCCCTGCGGCGGGGCTGGCTGCCGGTCGGCGACACCGCCATCGTCAGCATCCGGGCCCACGACGTGCTCGGCGGACGCGAGCTGCCGCTGGTCGGCATGGTCGACCCGGTGTCCCGGCCGGCGGGGGTGGCCGTCAGCCAGCCCGGCCCCCTGCTCTACGACCTGCTCGCCATGCCCGCCGCGCTGGTGCCCGGTCCCGCCGGCGTGCTGGTCGGCGCCGCCCTGATCAACGGCCTGGCGGTGGCCGGCACCGCGCTCGTGGCCTGGCGCCGGGGCGGGGTGCGGGTGGCGCTGGCCGCCGCCGCCTACGCCGCCGCCCTGCTGTGGGCGATGGGCAGCGCCGTCCTGGTGGAGCCGTGGCCGCCCAACATGGCCGTGCTGCCCATGCTGCTGTACCTGGTGACCTGCTGGGCCGTGGCCGCGGGGGACGCCCCGCTGCTGCCGCTGGCCGCGGCGGTGGGGAGCTTCGTCGTCCAGACCGATCCCGGCTACGCCGTCCTGGTGGTCGGCGTGCTCGTGTGCGCCCTGGGGCTCGCCGCCGCCCAGCGGTCGACCGGCGTCCGGTGGCGCAGCCCGCTCGTCGCCGCGGCCGTGGTGGCCGCGCTGTGCTGGGCACAGCCACTGATCGACGAGCTGCGGTCGCCGGGCGAGGGCAACATCAGCCGGCTCTGGGAGGCGGCCGCCGCGGGGGTGCCGACGCTGTCGTGGCGGGCGGCGGTGCCCGCCGTCGCCCGGGTGGTGACGCTGCCGCCGTGGTTCGCCCGTCCGTCCTACGAGCGGGCCTTCGTGCGGACCCCGTTCGGCAACGTGCTGCCGCCGCTGGCCCTGGCGCTGGCCGGGCTGGCCGTGTTCCTGCTGAGCATCGCCGGCCGGCGGGTGCGCGCGGGCCGGCGCGGCGACCGCTCGGCCCGCGCCGCGCTCGACCTGGCCGCGCTGGTGATGCTGCTCGCCACCGTCAGCGCCCTCGTCACGCCGGCCAGCCCGGCGTGGGGCGCGGCCGTCGCCGACCTCCGGTGGCTGTGGCCCGTGAGCGTGTTCGTGGGCGTCGCCCAGCTCGCCAACCTGCTGCGCAACACCACCGCGCACCGCATGCGCCCCGCGTCGGTGGCGTGCCTCGGCATCGTGCTGGTCGGGGCCACGCTGCTCAACCTCGCCTGGCACGACGCCGGCTCGGCCGCCTCCCCCGCCACCCGTGACGCCGCCCGGGTGCTGGTGGCGCAGGCCACGGCCGCCCGCGAGATCACCGGGCGGGTGCTCGTCGACTGCCGGGGGGCGAGCGGCGACCCGTACTGCGGGGCCGTCCTGGCCGGCCTCGTCGACGACGGCGTGCAGGTGGTGGTGCGCGACCCGCTGCTCGTCCGCCAGCTCGGCGAGCAGCGGCGATGGGACGGGCGCAACGCCGGCGCCGTCGTGACCGTGGCGTCCGGCGACCGGACCCGGGACGTGCTGCCCGGCGGCACGGTCGTCGCCCGGCACGACGGGCTCGACGCGGCCGAGCAGGCCGAGCTGGCCCGGCTGCGCAGCGCCCTCCGCGGGGCGTTCGCCGCGGGCGAGGTGCGGCTCAACGACCGGGGGCGGGCGGTGGCGGCCCGGGGCGACCTCGTGAGCGTGCCCGACGCCGCCGCGCCCATCGACCCCGTGCTCGCCACGCGCCTGCGGCCCACCAGCCTGGCGGCGTACCGCCGGGAGATGGTCTTGCTGGTCGAGGAGGACCTCCTCGACGCCGACCCCGCCTGGCGCCGGAGCCTCGATCTGTACGCGGACCTGCAGGACCGCTGGGACCGCGAGACCGCCACCGTCGTCGTTCAGCCCGTCGCCAGCGTCCAGGACGCCGCGGCCACCTACGGTGGGCCGCGATGACCAGACCGTTCGAGATCGTGTGCGAGATCGAGCCGGCCACGACGCCCGACCTCACCCGCGTCCGGCACCAGATCGGCGTGCTGGCCCCGGTGGCCGCCGCCTTCCTCATCCCCGACAACCACATCGGGCGGGCCACCGTGTCGAGCGTGGCCGTCGCCCACGAGGTGCAGGCCATGGGCGGACGAGCCATCGCCTGCCTCAACGCCCGCGACCGCAACCTGCTGGGCCTCCAGCGCGACCTGCTGACCGCGGCGGCCTACGGGGTCGAGCGGTTCCTGTTCGTCTACGGCGACAAGCCGACCACCGGCGGCCGGACCAGCGAGCTGACGGTCCGGTCGATGCTGGAGTCGGCGCGGACCGCGGCCGGCCGGGCACCGTTCGCCGGGGCGGGCGTCCCGCCGTTCCAGGTGGGGGTGGTCACCGGGCTGCGACCGCTGCCGGCCTGGAAGCGGGAGGCCGACTTCGTCTTCGTGCAGGTCGGCTTCGACCTCGACCGCCTGCTGGCATGGCGGTCGGCCACCGACGTCGCGGGCGACGTGTACGCCGGGGTCATGGTGGTGGCGTCGCCCGCCATGGCCCGCAACCTGGCCGCCAGCGTGCCCGACATCGAGATCCCGGACGACCTGGTCGCCCGGCTGGCCGGCGACCCCGACGCCGGCGTGACGGCCGCGGTCGACCTCGTCGACGCCATCGAGGCCAGCGGCGCCTTCGCCGGCGTCCACCTGGTGCCCGTCAGCCGCTACCGCCAGGTGGCCGCCCGGCTCGAAGCACGGCGGGGCTAGGGCGGCCGGGCTCGTGCGGGCCGGCGCCCGTCGCTTAGGGTCCGGGCATGCCCGGCTCCTCCGGTCCCGTCACCACCACCGTCGAGGACGGCGTGGCCGTCGTCCGCTTCGACGACGGCAAGGCCAACGTGCTGTCGTTCGCGGCCATCGATGCGTTCGACGCCGCGTTCGAC
>DASSGC010000776.1:0-4864 GCA_035693765.1 Acidimicrobiales bacterium | reverse complement strand
AGAGTGCCCGCCACGCGGGCGCCACGCCAGGGTCGATGGTCCATCGGCGCCGTGACACACTGCGGGTGACGGCCATCCGCATCCGGGAGGTCCCGTGGCGAAGCGGTCGGTGTACGGCCGGGCATGTGCGGCGCTGACCCTGGCCCTGCCGGCGTCCCTCGCCTGCGCGCCGGCCGACGACAGCTGGCCCGACCTGTCGGGCGCCACCGTCGAGGTGGTGGCCGTGTGGCGGGACGCCGAGGCCGACGCGTTCGACGAGGTGCTCGACGTGTTCGAGGCCCGCACCGGCGCCACCGTCGAGCTGACCTCGACCGAGGGGCGGGACATCGGCGCCGTGCTCGACGGCCGGATCGCCGCCGGCAACCCCCCCGACGTGGCGGTCCTGCCGCAGCCGGGCCTGCTCGAGGACTACGCCCGGGCGGGCGTGATCCAGCCCCTGGACCCTGCGGTGGAGACCGACGTGCGGGCCCGCTACAGCGCCACGTGGCGGCGCCTGGCCACGGTCGACGGGCGGATGTACGGCGTCTGGTTCAAGGCCGCCGACAAGAGCCTGGTCTGGTACAGCATCGGCGCGTTCGAGCGGGCCGGCGTGGTGCCCCCCGACGACCTCGACCGCCTGGACGACGCGGCCGCCGCCCTGGCGGCGTCGGGCACGGCGCCGTTCGCGGTGGCGGCCGCCCCGGAGGCCGCATGGGCGCTCACCGACCTGTTCGAGAACCTCTACCTCCGCATCGCCGGCCCGGAGCGGTACGACGCGCTGGCCGGGCACCGCCTGCCGTGGACCGACCCGACGGTGCAGGAGACCCTCGCCGTGCTCGCCGGGCTGCTGGCCCCCACGTACGTGGCCGGTGGCCCGGAGGGCGCCCGGGCCATGGGCCTGCCGGAGGCGGCCGGGGCGGTGTTCTCCCCCGAGCCGGCGGCGGCCATGCTCGTGGAGGGGGACTTCGTCCCCGGCGTGGTGGCGGGCGACGTCGAGGCCGAGCTGGGCGTCGACGTCGACGTCGTGCCCTTCCCCGAGCCCGGGCCCGGCGGCCGGCTGGTGGTCGGGGGCGGCGACGCGGCGGTGCTCATGCGGCCGCGGGCCGCCGGCGCGGCGCTGGTGCGGTTCCTGGCCACCGCCGAGGCGGGCGAGGCCTGGGCGGCCCAGGGCGGCTTCCTGTCCCCCAACGAGGACGTCGACCTGGCCGTGTACCCCGACGACACGACCCGCGACATCGCCCGGGCACTGCTCGAGGCCGGCGACGGGTTCCGCTTCGACCTGTCCGACCTGCAACCGGTCGCGTTCGGGGGCACGACGGGCGCGGGGATGTGGGGCATCCTGCGCGACTTCCTGGTCGTCCCCGACGTCCCCGCCACCGCCGCCCGCCTGGAGGCCGCCGCCGAGGCGGCCTGGGGTGGCAGGTGACGTGGCAGGTGACCACGCGCGGGGCCGTTCCGGCCGGAAGCGTCACCGGTCGACCATGCCCTGGCGCACCAGCCAGGCGCGGGCCTCGGCCGCGGGGTCGTTGCCGGCGACCGTCACCCGCCAGTTGAGGAACCGGAGGTTGGCCGTGGTCAGGCGGCGCGACACCTCGTCGAGCGCGGCCGCCACCCGCCCGCCGGATCGGCCGTCGAGCACCGCCGCCCGCACCACCGGCACGACGTTCTCGGCCGGCTGGAGGCCGCGGTCGTCGGCCAGCACCACCAGTTCGTCGCCCGCCAGCGCACCGTCGGTGGTGAACAGCACGCCCACGTCGACGACGCCGTCCTCCAGCGCCCGGCGGACCTGCGCCTGGCCGTCGAGGGGCACGAACGCCGCGAACCGCAGCCCGTAGACGTCGGTGAGCCCGACCAGGCACTGGGGCCGGCGGGGGCACTCGGGCGGACCGCCGAGGGTGAGCGACGGCGCCACCGGGCCCAGGTCGCTGGTGGCGGCGAGTGCCAGCCGCTCGGCGGTGGCGCGGCTCACCACCAGGGCGTTCTGGTTCTGGGCCTCGGCGTGGACCAGCACCCGCAGGCCCCAGCCGTCGACCGCGGCGGCCAGTGCTCCACTGACGGCCACCGGGTCGGAGCGGTCGACCGCGGACCCGGGATCGGCGGCGCTCAGCGCCGAGCCGAGGTACTCGGGCACGACGTCCACGAGGCCCTGCCGCAGCGCCGGGTCCACCAGCTCGCGGCGGCCGAGATCGATCTCGCGCCGCACCTCGATGCCCTCGTCCTCCAGGGCGGCCGCGTAGATCTCCGCCAGCAGCCGGCTCTCCGGGAAGTTGAACGACGCCACCACGACGCCGCGGCCCGGTGGGGTGGTCGGGGTGCCGGGCCCGCCGCCGCACGCGCCGGCCAGCACGACGGCCGCGGCAACCCGGCGGAGCCGGCCCGGTCGCCGGTGCCGGACGCTGCGGCGGACCGACCGTGTGCCACGCACGTCACGAGCGCCGTGTCAGGCGGCGTTCGCCTCGTCCACGGCGAGTCGGGTTCGGCGCCGGCACGCGGGCAGGAGGACGGCGCGGCCGTGGCTGCGGCGGCGACGAGGACGCCGCCGGCGGCGGTCCTGGCCAGCGTGGCGGGGCGTAGGCGGTGTCCGGCACGGCACTAGCATGACCCGCGGCGACGGCCGACAGGGGCGACGAGCATGGCACTCGACCACGCAGCCGAGCATCCGGCCCCGCTCACCCGGCGTCGCCCGTCGGGCGAGGCCCCGCCGCTGCCGCGCCCGGTGAGCCCCGGCACCCGCGGCTTCCTTGCCGCCTGCGTGCTCGTCGTCGGCCTGTGGGTCGCGCTCTCGACCCAGGCGGGCGTGCGAGTGGTCACGCGCGCCGACGACGCCGTGCTGGAGGCGCTCGCCCGGCTGCGCTCCGACGGGCTGGTCGACGCGGCCCGCGGCGTCGCCCTGCTCGGCTCGATCTGGACCTTCCGGGTGCTGGCCTGGGCGACGCTGCTGGTGCTGGTGGCCACGCGCCGGTTCCAGCACCTGTTCGCGGTGCTGGCGGCGTTCCTGGTGGTGACGCTGATCGACGGGCTGGTGACGGTGTGGTTGGGCCGCATGCGCCCGGGCGACGTGGCGATCGTCGGGGACTGGGACGGCTACGCCCACCCGTCGCTGCCCGTGGCCACCCTGGCGTTGGGCCTCACCGTGGTGGCCTTCACGCTCGCACCGGCGGGGCGCTGGCGCGCCCGCGTGGTGGTGGTGGGCGGTGTGGCCGTCGGCCTGGTGGTCGGGGCCCGCCTGCTGCTGGCGGTCGACCACCCCACCGATGCCGCGGCGGCGCTCGTGACGGGTGCGGCGCTCCCGGCGGCGGCGTTCCGCCTCATCACGCCCGAGGAGGTCTTCCCCGTGAGCTACCGGCCGGGTGTCCGAGCCCACCTCGACGTGGGCGGCCGGCGCGGCGACGCCATCCGCACCGCGGTCGCCCGCCAGGCAGGCATGCGGCTCGAGCGCGTCGAGCCCTTCCACCTCGGCACGTCGGCGGGGTCGACCCCGCTGCGCCTCGTCGCCGCCGGGGCCGGCGGGAGCCGGCACCAGCTCTTCGGCAAGCTCTACGCCGCCACCCACATGTGGTCGGACCGGTGGTACAAGCTCGGCCGCACGGTCCGCTACGGCCGGTTGGAGGACGAGCGGCCCTTCAACGCGGTGCGGCGCCTGGTCCAGCACGAGGACCACATGCTGCGGGTCATGCACTCGGCGGGGCTCCCCACCCCCGAGCCCTACGGCATCGTCGAGATCACGCCGGAGCGCGAGTACCTCATCCTCACCGAGTTCCTCGACGGCGCCGCCGAGATCGCCGAGGTCGAGGTCACCGAGGCCATCATCGACGACGCGCTGGCCGCCGTCCGCCGGATGTGGGATGCGGGGCTGGCCCACCGGGACATCAAGCCCGGCAACCTGCTGGTGCGTGACGGCCGTGTGCTCCTCGTGGACGTCGCCTTCGCCGAGCTGCGGCCCACGCCGTGGCGCCAGGCCGTCGACCTGGCGAACATGATGCTCACCCTGGCGCTGTGCTCGTCGCCGGAGCGGGTCTACGAGCGGGCCACGGCGATGTTCACCCCGGACGACATCGGCGAGGCGTTCGCCGCCAGCCGGGGGGTCACCATCCCCGCGCAGCTCCGGACCCTGCTCCGGGCGCACGACCAGGACGTGATGACCCGGTTCCGGGAGCTGGCGCCGCCGACCCCACCGGTGGCGATCCAGCGATGGACCGTGCGGCGCGTGGCGCTGACCCTGGCGCTCGTCGCCAGCCTGGCCCTCGTCGCGGCGTCCGTCGTCGTCAACCTGCGGGTGGCGGGGCTGGCATGACCCGCCGGGTCCCGCCGCTCCTCGCGTGGCCCGCCCTGGCCCTCGCCCTGGTGCCGGTCGTGACGGGCTGCGCGGAAGGCGACCTCGCCGCGCCCGACTGCGAGCCGAGCCAGCGCCTGGGCATCGTGGCCCAGTCGGTTCCCGGCGCCGCCTACGTGCCGTGCGTGGGGGAGCTGCCGCCGGGGTGGAGCCTCGGGTCGTTCGCGGTCGACGACGACGGCACCCGGTTCACGCTGCGCTCCGACCGCGCCGACCAGGCCGTCGAGGTCGAGCGCCCCCGGTGGGGCGGACGCGGGAGGCCGGTCGTCGAGGCGAAGGCTGGCGGCGTCGCTCATCCGAGCGCGACCCTAACCGCGTTCGGCGGGAGGGGCTTTCCGGTCATCAGGCGGAACTGCGCTCCCGCCTCCGCGGCGAGGACCGTACGGCCGTCGATCGCCACGAGGTCGTGCCTGCCCGCGGCTTCGACCAGGGTCGTCTCGCCCGCGGCGAGGTAGGCCAGATCCGCGACCAGCGACCCGGCCGCCAGCTCCGCGGGATCGAACGGCAGCTCGCGCACGAGCGGCGTTGCGTTGACGACCAGGTCGAACCCGG
>DASSGC010000775.1:0-4930 GCA_035693765.1 Acidimicrobiales bacterium | reverse complement strand
CACCCGCACCTCGCGACGGCCCGCCCGCGCCTGCACCCGGCCCCGGCCCGGCCGGCACCGGCGACGCACCCGCACCCGGCCGTGGCGCACCCGCACCCGACCCCGGTCCAGCCGACCCCGGTCCAGCCGCACCCGGCGGTGGCGCACCCGCACCTCGCGACGGCCCGCCCGCGCCTGCACCCGGCCCCGGCCCGGCCGGCCCCGGCGACGGCGCACCCGTACGCGGTGACGGCGCAGCCGCACCCGGCGCCTCGGGGCCCGGTGGCGACGCACGCACCCCTGGCGCGTCCGGCTCGCGGCGCGTCGTGCCCGGCACCGGCGGGGCGGGGCTCGCCCCGGGACCGCTGGACCGCGACCCGGACGGCGGCCGATCCGGCACCGGCGGCGCGCGCGCCGGGCCGGGTGCGGTCGGTGCCGCGCCCGCGGGCGGGCCCGGCGTGGCGACGCCGTGCCAATCGAGGAAGGCATCGCACTCCTCGCAGAACGCCCTGTCCTCGGGGTTGTCGTGACCGCACTTGCCGCAGACCATCTGGCGGCTGCTTCTTCCTTGTTCGTGCCTCGTGCCAGCGCACTCGTCGCGCTGGTCGCCTCACCCCCGCCCGCACCACCCTACTGTCACGGCGGTGACGCGCCGTCGCGACAGCCGCCACGAGGAGTATGTTTTCCTCGCGGCAGGACGCGCGGCGATCCCCACGTCGCGCGCCCGAGCGAAACGAGACATCGAGGTGGCGGAATCGTGCCGACGTTGTCACCATCCGAGATCTACAACGTCGCCCTCCAGGCGGGCTTCACACCGGACCAGGCCGTCACCTGGACCGCCATCGCGCTCGCCGAGTCCGGCGGCGACACCGGTGCCCACAACCCCAGCGGCGAGGACTCGCGCGGCCTGTGGCAGGTCAACGTCGATCCCGATGTCCGGGACAACCCGTGGGGCGATCTCTACGACCCCCTGAGCAACGCCCGCGCCGCCTACCAGATCTCGCACCAGGGCACGGACCTGCGGCCGTGGACGACCACCCACGCCAGCAACCAGGGCACCAACCACGACTACCGCACCTACATGGACGAGGCGCGGGCGGCCGCAGGGGGGGCCTACGCCGGCGACTTCTCGGGCGTGTCGGGCTACGACGACCCCAACCCGGGCGGTGCCGACGAGCCCGGCGGCCCGGCGCCCGCCGGGGTCGTGCCGCTCACCACCCCGCCCCCGGTGGCGGCCGAGCCCGACGCCGACCGCGACGGCGCCTCCGATGCGTTCGAGATGTCGAAGGGCACCGACCCCAACGTGGCCGACACCGACCAGGACGGGCTCACCGACGGGTTCGAGCTGAGCCGGGGGGCCAACGCCCTGGCGCTCGACACCGACGCCGACGGCCTGTCCGACGCCTACGAGGTGGAGATCCACAGCGACCTGCTGAAGGCCGACACCGACGCCGACGGCCTGTCCGACGCCCAGGAGGTGGCGGCCGGGCGGGATGCGGGCCACGGCGTACCGGTCGGTCCGGACGGCCAGCCGATCGACACCGGCCCGGCGGTGGACTCCGACAGCGACGGGCTCAGCGACGGGTTCGAAACCGCCCTCGGCACCAACGCCCTGCTCGCCGACACCGACAGCGACGGCCTGTCCGACGCGATGGAGCAGGGCAGGGGCCTCGACGCCCTGCACATCGACACCGACCGCGACGGCATCGTCGACGACGTCGACGCCGACCCGCTCGCCGGTCCGGGTGGCCTGCCCGGCATCGGCGGTCCGGGGCCGGGCGCTCCCGGCGGCGTTCCGGGGCTGCCCGGTGTTCCGGGGCTGCCCGGCGTACCCGGGATGCCCGGCGTTCCGGGGATCCCCGGCGTTCCGGGGCTGCCCGGCGTACCCGGGGTGCCCGGCGTTCCCGCCCCCGGGGTCCCCGTGGCCGTCCCCGGCATGCCCGCGCCGGGCGCCGACGCCGACGCCGACGGCGGGCAGCAGGACGTCGTCCGGGCGTTCCTGGACGACGCCCTGGCGCAGACGGGCGACCCCTACGTGTGGGCCAGCGAGGCCGCGGTCGACGACGCCGATCCCGACCAGTTCGACTGCTCGGAGTTGACCCAGTGGGCGGCCGGACGGCACGGCATCGACCTGCCCGACGGGTCGTGGCTCCAGTACCTCACGCTCAAGGAGCAGGGCGCGGTGATCCCGGTCGAGCAGGCGGTCAACACGCCCGGCGCCCTGCTGTTCAGCTTCGATCGCGAGCCGACGCCCGGCGGGGGCCGCCCCGGCTCCGCCCACGTCGCCATCAGCCTCGGCGACGGCAGCACCATCGAGGCCCGGG
Organism: Acidimicrobiales bacterium; assembly: GCA_035693765.1. GTDB lineage: Bacteria > Actinomycetota > Acidimicrobiia > Acidimicrobiales > VFJN01 > ZC4RG19. Next base: position 2,627 of record DASSGC010000775.1, on the reverse strand, counting down.
GCACCCGGTACGGCGTCGGCACCTGGGAGACCGGCGACCGGTTCCAGTACGCCGCCATCATCCCGGGGCTCGACGGCACGGGCGGCATCGCCCCGGCCGCGCCCGTGGCCGCGGTCGTCGCGCCCGCCGCCCCGGCGGTCGACTCCGACCAGGACGGTGTTGCCGACCCGTACGAGATGTCGGCGGGCACCAACCCACTGCTCGCCGACAGCGACGGCGACGGCCTCACCGACGGGTTCGAGGCGGCACACCAGACCAACGCCCTGACGATCGACTCCGACACCGACGGGCTGTCCGACGTCTTCGAGGTGCAGGGCGGCATCAACGCCCTCAGCCCGGACTCCGACGGCGACGGCCTCACCGACGCCTACGAGCTGGCCAGCCTCGGCGACGGGGGCTTCGCCGCCGCGGCCGGACTGGGCAACCCCGCGTTCATGGGAGGCACCGGTCTGGGGCCGATGGCGACCGGGCAGGCGGGATCCGGCCCCCTCGACAGCGACCACGACGGCCTGTCCGATGCCTGGGAGTCGTCGCTGGGCACCAACCCGCTGCACAGCGACAGCGACGGCGACGGCCTCGGCGACGCGCTGGAGGTGGCCCGGGGCGCCGACCCGCTCCTCCTCGACGACGACGAGGATCTGCCCGATCACCCCGAGCCCTGACACGGTCGCGCAGGGCGTCAGCACTGCCCGCGCGGGAATCCCGGATTGCCACCGCACGGACGGGCCGAACACTGGCGCACAGTCGCCGCCGACGGCTAACACTTGTGCCGCATGGGGACGGTTGTGTCGGGCAGGGCGGAGGGTACGGGGCCGGGCACGGAGGGCACCGAGGCCTGGGAAGCAGCGCACGTGCCACAGCACGCGGCCGCGCCCGAGCGACGCGCGCTCGCCGGTGGTGCGGGGCCGATCCGGCGTGCCGTCGCGACCGTGCGCGCCTACCTCCCGCTCGGCAACACGCTCGACGAGCCGACGTTCCAGCGCAGGCACCTGTTCCTGTGCTGGGTGCTGGGGCTCCACGTGCCGGCGCTGTTCGTGTTCGGCGTCTGGCGCAACTACGACGTCCGCCACGTCGCGCTGGAGCTCGCCGTGCCGGTCGCCTGCCTGGTCTTCGCCCGGCGGGCGTTCAACCGGCGGCTCGCCGCGTTCTTCGTCACCGCCGGGCTGGTCTACTGCTCGGTGGTCCTGGTCCACCTGTCGGGCGGCGCCATCGAGGCCCACTTCCACTTCTTCATCCTCATCGGGCTCATCGCCCTCTACCAGGACTGGGTGCCGTTCCTGTGGAACGTGATCTTCACCGTTCTGTCGCACGGCGTGGGCAGCAGCATCGGCGCGTCCCTCATGTTCAGCCACGCCGCCGGGCAGACCCGCCCGTGGAGCTGGGCCGCGCTGCACGGCGTCGCCGTGCTGGCGGCCTGCGTGGGTGTGGTCATCTTCTGGAAGCACACCGAGCAGGAGCAGCAACGCAACGTCCAGCTCGTCGCTGACCTCGCGGCCGCCGATGCCGCCCGGCGGGTGGCCACGTCCGAGCTGCTCGTCAACCTGGCGCGGCGCAACCACTCGCTGCTCGACCGGCAGCTCGAGGTGATCGCCGACCTCGAGCTGCGGGAGCGCCAGCCCGACGTCCTGGAGGAGCTGTTCCGCCTCGACCACCTCGCCACCCGCATCCGGCGCAACGCCGAGTCGCTGCTCGTGCTGTCCGGCGACGACCCGGCGCGGCGCTGGGGCAACCCCGTGCCGCTGAGCGACGTGATCCGCGCCGCGGCGGCCGAGGTCGAGGACTACCCGCGGGTCGAGGTCCTGGTCAACGATCACGTCCAGGTGGCGGGCCGGGCCGTCGCCGACCTGGCCCACCTGCTGGCCGAGCTGATCGAGAACGCGACGACCTTCTCACCCCCGGGGAGCACGGTGCGGGTCCGCAGCCAGCTCTCGTCCGTGGACCCCAGCAAGACCGTGGTGTCGATCGAGGACCAGGGCATCGGCATGTCCGACGACGAGCTCGCGCCGGCCAACCGCGTCCTGGCCGACGCACCCGAGGTCGACCTCGGCCAGTCGAGGACGCTCGGCTTCCACGTGGTCGCGCGCCTGGCGCAACGCTACGGCTTCGTGGTCCGCCTGGCGGCCACCCCTGGCGGCGGCGTGACGGCCCTGGTGACGCTGCCCCGCGACCTGACCAGCGAGCGGCGGGCGCAGGGCGACAGCGAGGGCGACAACGACCGCTACCTCCGGGCGGCCGTGCGGAACGGCCTCGGCCTCGGCGGCCGGCGCTCCCGCATCGACGCGGCCCTGCCGGCCCCGGAGGCCGGCAACGGCCTGGTCGGTTTCGGCGGCCTGACCACCGGGCTCCCCGCAGGGGGCGACGGGATCGGCGACCCGGGCCCGGCCGGCGCCCGCCGCAACGGCTCGGCGCCGCAGGGCGCGCTCCCGCCGGCACCGCCCGTGTGGCTCCCGGCCGGGACCGACCCGGACGACGGCAGCCTGGCGGGCCCGCCCGCGGCCACCGACCCCCACGGCCTCCCCGCGACCCCCGCCACCGACCCGTTCGTCACCGGTGCCACCGACCCCCACGGCCTCCCCGCGACCCCCGCCACCGACCCGTTCGTCACCGGTGCCACCGACCCCTACGGC
>DASSGC010000774.1:0-6289 GCA_035693765.1 Acidimicrobiales bacterium | reverse complement strand
CGTCGGCGGACGCGGTCTCGCTCGCTGCCTCGGCCGCGGCGGTCTCGCCGGCGGCGGGCGCGGCCTCGGGCGCGGCGGCTGCGGCGTCGGCCGGGACTTCTGCGGTGTCGCCCGCGGGCGGGGCGGCGGCGGGGCGCCCGGCCGGGGCGCGACGGGAGCCGGCCACCCGGGCCTCGCGCTGCTGCGACTCGAGTAGGGCCTGGCGGCGGGCCTCGGCCTGCTCGGCCGCGACGCGCTGCTGGTCGTCGGCCGAGCGCGGCGCCACGGGGGCCCGGAGCGAGGCCATGTGCTTGCCCTCGATCACGGCGTCGGCGACGACCCGGCACAGCAGGGTGCCGGAGCGGATGGCGTCGTCGTTGCCCGGGATGACGTAGTCGATCACGTCGGGGTCGCAGTTGGTGTCGACCACGGCGACGACCGGGATGCCGAGCTTGTTGGCCTCGGTGACCGCGATGTGCTCCTTCTTGGTGTCGAGCACGAACACGGCCTGGGGCAGCTTGTCCATCGAGCGGATGCCGCCGAGGTAGCGGGCCAGCTTGTCGAGCTCGCGGGTCTTGAGCAGCGCTTCCTTCTTCGGCATGGCGGCGAACTCGCCGGTGTCGCGCTGGCGCTCGAGCTCGAGCATCTTGGCGACCCGCTTCCTCATCGTCTGATAGTTGGTGAGCATGCCGCCGAGCCAGCGCTCGTTGATGAAGGGCATGCCGCACTTGTGGGCGTACTGCTCGATCGGGTCCTGAGCCTGCTTCGTGGTGCCGACGAACAGCACGGTGCCGCCCTTGGCGGTGACGTCGCGGATGAACGTGTAGGCGGTCTCGATCCGCGACAGCGTCTGCTGGAGATCGATGATGTAGATGCCGTTGCGCTCGCCGAAGATGAACCGCTTCATCTTCGGGTTCCAACGGCGGGTCTGGTGCCCGAAGTGGACACCGGCCTCGAGAAGCTGCTTCATGCTGACGACGGCCACGTAGTGGTCCTTTCCCATCGGTTGACGTGGCCGGCCCGGCGCCCGAGGGCGACCGTGGGTTGGGCCGGCTGCGAGGTGTGTGCGCGGTCGGGGGCTCCCGACCGGCGAGACAGCCTATCGGCGCAGCCTGGGGCTCCGCATGTCGATACCGCGGCCTCACGGTCCCGCGCCGGCCAGCGCCGCCCCCGCTGCGTCCTCGACCAGCGAGATGCCGTGACCGGCGAGGACGTCCGCCAGGGCACTGGTCCAGGCCTCACAGCCCGGCGGCTGCCCGGCGAGCGCCCGCGCCACCTCGGCCGTCGCCGCGTCCGAGGACACGAGATCGCTGTGGGCCGAGAGCCCCACGACGGGCACCGTCACGTTGACGGCGCCGGCGACCTCGGTCGCGGGAGCGGCCGCCACCACGTCGCCCCGGGCGGCGATCGACACCAGCCGCACGCCCGGCGGCACACCCTCGTCGGCCAGCCGCCGGACGAGCGGCGAGCCCTCCGCGAGCTGGTGGACGACGGTCGCACCGGGGTCGATCCCGACGTCCAGAGCGTCCTCGGCGGCGTCGAGCGCCAGGCGGGGGACCAGGCGGTCGCCGGCGGCAACCACCGCCGTGGCCAGGTCGGCCCCGCGGTGCGGCGTCCCCAGGGTGACGACGAGGCCCAACCGCCCGAGGTCGGCGCCGCGCCCGGCGAGCTCGGCCACCGCCAGCCGCGTGACGATGCCCCCGAGGGAGTGGGCGTAGAGGTCGACCGTGGCGCCGGGCTCGGCCGCCAGCACCTGCTCCACCAGGTCCGCCAGGTGGCGGGCCGCGGCGTGGGCGTCGCCCTGGGTGTCCGCCGAGCGATAGTCGCGGGCCGGGACCACCCCGGCGAAGGCGCGGCCGGTCCCCGGCGTCCTGCCGCCCGCGTAGCTGAACCGCACCACGCGGTCGCCGTCGTAGCCCAGCTCGGCCAGCCGGAGCCGGTCGATGCCGGCACTGCCGCCGGTCGACCCCAGGCCCCCGACGGTCACCGCCACGCGCGAACCGCCGGCGACCGGCCGGGGCGGCGGTGGACCGTCGCTGCACGGTCCGGGGAACAGCAGCCGCTCGCCCAGGTCGCGGGCCAGGGCGAGGCCGCGCCCGGCCAGGTCGCCCGGGACGGTCAGACCCGTGGCGACCGTGTCGTGCAGCCAGTCGACGGCGTCGCCCAGGTCGGGCAGCGGGACCGAGAGGCCGGGACCACCGGAGAGCTCGGCCAGCGCGCGGGCCTCGATCTCGGCCTCGCTCGCGCCCGGGGGCGGGGCCGCCAGCGGGAGCAGCTCCACGTGGGTGACCCCGGAGAACAGGCTGGCCGGATCGAAGTAGGCGTCGCCCCGGCGGGCCCCGAAGTGGAACGGCCCACCGGCGACCCCGACGACGTCGCCCTGGACGACCTGCTGGCCCAGGACGACGGTCACGGTCGCCAGGAACGAGTAGCTGGTCCGGACGCCGTCGGGGTGGGCGACGGTGACGTGCAGCGAGCCGCCGACCGGGCCGGCGAACGTCACGGTGCCCGCCGCGCTGGCCCGGACCGGCGCACCGGGCTCCGTGCCGTACTCGAGGCCCCGGTTGCCCGCCCCGTAGGGGCCGGCAGGCGGACGGAACGGGTCGATGACCGGGGCGTCGACCGGCGGCACGTACGTCCCGGGGCCGGGCGGGTCGTCGGCGGCGGCCGGGGCCGGGCCGGCGACCACCACGGCGACCGAGGCGCCGACGACCAGCGCGACCGCCGCCGTCCGGGGCCTGCCGGCGAGCGCCCGCAGCGCGCGGGGCACCACCGACGACACAGCCGACGACGCGGCCGAGGGCACGGCCGCCAATCCCCCGCCACCCACCACCGCACGCCACACACGGGCGAAGGGCGGCCAGACGGTGGCGAGATGCCGGGGCGAGCGGCGGAAGCGCAGGTGGCGGCGGCGGCGGGCGCGAAGGCGCCCGGGCCTGCACGGGCGGCGCGTGGTCGGCATGGTGTCCCCCTCCAGGGGCGCGCAGGGTCATGAAGGGGGAAGTGGGGGCCGCCCGCCGGGACGCGGCGGGCGGGAGGGTGCAGGCACCGGAGGCCGTACGGCCGATCGCGCCGTGCCGCCGGCGGGCGGCGACGAGCGCAGGGAAGGGCGCAAGGCGCCCGCGGGCCGCTACGGCCGATCAGTCACCCGCGCCGGACCCGACGGCGGGACAGGGCGCGTCGCGCCCCGGGCCACTCGGGCCGATCAGGCGAGCTCGTGCTCGCGGGTGGTGAGGCGGCGGCGTAGCTGCGCGACCACCTTGCTGTGGATCTGGCAGGCCCGGCTCTCGGTGACACCGAGGACGGAACCGATCTCGGCCAGGGTCAGGCCGTCGAAGTAGTAGAGGCTCACGACCTGGCGCTCCCGGTCGGAGAGCAGTTCGATCGCGTGCGCCAGCGCCCGCCGGGTCTCCGCCAGCTCGACCTGGTCGCCCGGGCCGTCCCCCGCCGCCACCAGCACGTCACCCACCGTCAGCCCCTGCTCCCCCTCGACCGCGGCGCTGAGCGCCGAGTCGAACGTCACGAGGTTGACGAGCGCCACCTGCGACAGCACCCGCTGCAGCTCGTCGTCCGCCATGCCCAGGGCACAGGCCAGCTCGGCGTCGGTCGGCGAGCGGTGCAGCTCGGCCTGGAGCACGCCCAGCGCGGCATCGATCGCCCGGGCCTTGGCCCGCACCGAACGCGGCACCCAGTCGAACGAGCGCAGCTCGTCGAGGATGTGACCCTTGATCCGGGCCATGGCGTAGGTCTCGAAGCGCACACCGCGCGCCGGCTCGAACCTCTCGACGGCGTCGATGAGCCCGAACACCCCGTAGCTCACGAGGTCGGACCGGTCGACGTGGCGGGGGGCGGTCGCCGCGATGCGCCCGGCCACGACGTGGACGAGCGGGGCATAGTGCAGGATCAGTTCGTCTCTCGCCGACTGCTGGCAATCGCACTTGTACGCGTGCCAGAGCCCGCGAATATCGCATTCAGCGTGCGTCACGTACGCCCCTAAGCCCGCGGATGGGTGGCGTCGAACACGGTCCTCAGCCGTTCCTTCGAGACGTGAGTGTAACGCTGTGTGGTCGCCACGTCGGAATGCCCGAGAAGTTCCTGCACGACACGCAGGTCAGCGCCCCCGTCGAGGAGGTGGGTGGCGAACGTGTGGCGTAGCGCATGGGGGTGCGTCGGCGCGATCGCCCGCCGGTCGACGATGCGCCGGGCGTCGCGGGGCGTCAGCCGCCGCCCCCGCCGGTTGAGGAACACGGCGGGCCCCGGCGTGACGTCGGTGGCCAGCCACGCGCGCCCGTCGGCCAGCCAGCGCCGCAGGCCGTCGACCGCCGGGTCGCTGAGCGGGACGGTGCGCTGCCTGCGCCCCTTGCCCCACACGACCACGCGGCCCCGGTCGAGATCGAGCTCGTCGACGTCGAGCCCGCACGCCTCGGCGATCCGCAGGCCGCTGCCGTAGAGCAGCTCCAGGAGGGCGGTGTCCCGCAGCGCGACCGCGCCGCCGGCCGCTCCGTCCCCGGCCACGGGCCCCGGATCACGTGCCCCACCCGCCATTCCCGCCTCCCCTGCCGGGGCGCCGCCCGGTTCGGCCATCAGCGCCCGCACCTCGTCGGGCCGCAGCACCCGCGGCAGCCGGGCCTCGCCCTTGGGGGCGCTGAGGCCGGCCGTGGGGTCGTGGTCGACCACCCCCGTCCGGCGCAGCCACCCGAAGTAGCGGCGCAGGGCCGAGGCCCGCCGCGCCATCGTCCGCCGGGCCTGACCTCGCGTCGCCATGTAGGCCAGGTGGCGGCGCAACGTCTGGCGCTCGACCCCGGCGGGCCCGTCGAGCCCGAGCCGCTCGGCCCACGTGGCGAAGGCCCGCACGTCGCGGGCGTAGGCCTCGACCGTCGACGGGGCCGACGCGGTGAGCGACCGCGTGAACTCGTCGACGTGCCAACCCACGACCGCCACGGTACCGACCGGCCCCGCGCCGGGCGCGGCACTCCCCCGCCCGCTCATGCCGGCGCTCCCGCCACGGGGCCGCAGGCGGCGACCCGCTCGTACCACCCGCCCTGGCGGCTGATCCAGCCGGCGTCGCCCAGCCGGGCCAGCGCGGGGGCGAGATCGGCCACGCCCCGCCCGGTGCGGAGCACCAGGTGGTCGAGCGTGGCGGGCTGCCAGCCGAACGCCTCCAGCACGGCGGCGTCGCCCGCCGACGGCGCCGGCCGGCCGTCGGCCGGTGCCGGTGGGGCCGATCCGCCCAGGCCGATGGCGAGCAGGACGTCGGCCGCCGAGCAGGCGGGCGCCCGTCCCTCGGCCAGCAGTTCGTTGGTGCCGGTGGCCGCGGGGTTGCGGACCGAGCCCGGGACGGCGAGCACGTCGACGCCCCGCCGGTCGGCCTCGTCGACCGTGTGCAGCGACCCGCCCCGGCGGTGGGACTCGACGACCACCACCCGGTCGGCCAGCGCGGCGATGATCCGGTTGCGGGCCGGGAACCGCCAGCGCTCGGGCCGCGCGCCGAGCGGCGCCTCGGACAGCAGGACCCCCGCCTCGGCCACCGCCCGCCACAAGGCCCCCTGCCCCGGCGGGTAGACCACGTCGAGCCCGGTGCCCACCACCCCCACCGGCGGCGCGCCCTCGGCCGCGAGCGCCCCTCGGTGGGCGGCACCATCGACGCCCGCGGCCAGGCCCGACACGATGGTGACCCCGGCGGCCGCCAGGTCACGCCCCAGCTCGTAGGCGACGCCGGCACCCGTGGACGAGCAGCGCCGCGTCCCCACCACCGCCACCCGCGGGCCCGCCGCCAGCACTTCCGGTGCGCCGCGGTGGAACACCACGGCGGGCGGCTCGACGTCGCCCGCCAGGGCAGGCGGGTAGGCCGGCGAACCCAGGACGGCCACCCCGACCTGGGCCTCGACCAGCGCCGCCCACACGGCCGCGGGGTCGACCGCAGCCGCCGCGGCCCGCCAGCGGTCGACGAGCACCGGGGCCCGGGCGCCGAGGGCCTCGGCCACCGCCGGCTCGGACCAGGTCCGCCCGCCGACCACGTGGCGCCAGGCCGCGCCCGGCGGCCGGGCACGGAGGATCGCCGCCAGCCGGGCCGGGCCCATGCCCGGCAGGGCGGCCAGCGCCGCCGCGTAGGCCTCGGCCGGGAGCGCGGGCCCGCTCACGCCACCCTCCCGTCGAGGAACGCCGGCTCGGACCGCAGCGCCAGCGCAGCACCGACGTGCGCCACGCCGAGGGGACCGTCGTGGCCCGCCAGGTCGGCCACGGTGCGGGCGACCCGTCGCACGCCGTCGAGCCCGCGGCCGGTCAGCCGACCGGCCTGCAGGGCGCGCTC
>DASSGC010000773.1:0-5225 GCA_035693765.1 Acidimicrobiales bacterium | reverse complement strand
TCGCCCGGGCCACCGTCACCCCCGGCGCGGAGCGGGGCCTCGCCGCCCGACTCGACGACCTGGCCCTCCCCACCAGCGGTTTCGTCACCGCCGAGGGCGAGCCGCTCGACCTGCTGCGCGGGCCCGTCGGGAGCCGGTCGTGAAGGCCGCCGCCGCCGTGGTCGTCGCGGGCGCCACCACGCTCGGCGTGCTCGGCCTGGCCGAGCTGACGCAGAACCGGCCCGACCCCGTCGCGGCGGACACCGAGACGGTCGTCGAGTTCGACGTCGCCACCCGCGGCTACCGGGGCGGCGACGGCCCGGCCGCCCAGGCGCTCTGGGCGGTGTGCTCGGCCACCGTGCCGGGTGAGGTCTCCGGGGTGGCGGGCGCGTCCGCCGGGGAGTTCGCGGTCACCGTGCGCCCGGCCATCGGCGAGAACGGCCGGAAGCGGCTGCTGGGATGCCTGGAGGACGGCACCCTCGACCGCGTGCTGGGGCACGTGCGGCGCGTCAGCGACCGCTGACGGCCCGACCGCGGGCCGCCGGCCCCGGCCCAGGTCACGGGCCGATCCGACCGCGTCGACCCCGTCGGGGGCGAGGGCCCGTGCATGCTCCTCGCCCCCGATCGGAGCGATCTCCGTCGCGAAGGTCTGCCCGCCATCCCTCCACCCGATACACCCGCGTCCCCACTCTGCGCGTCCGCACATGACGGGGCGTAGTCCTGCCGTCGTCACCGGCCGGTCAGGGGGTCGCCGCCGGCGCCGCCGCCAGTGGTCGGCCGACCCGGTCGAAGCGGCTCACCACCTCCACGTGGGCGGTGTGGGGGAACGCGTCGACGAGCGCAGAACCGGCCCACCGGTAGCCGGCCCCGGCGAGCAGGCGCGTGTCCCGCCCCAGGGCGCCGGCGTCGCAGCTCACGAGGGCCAGCCGCCCGGCCCGGGTGGCCGCCACCGCCCGCACGCCGCCCCGCCCGAGACCCGCCCGGGGCGGATCGGCCACCACCAGGTCCATCCGGCGCACCCGCCACCGGGCCACGTCGCCCTGCGTCACGCGGGCGTCGAGGCCGGCGAGGTTCACCCGGGCGTCGGCCGCCGCGGACCCCGACGCCTCCACCAGGTCCACCCGGGCGGCCCGGCCCAGCGTGGCGCCGTACAGGCCCACGCCGCCGTACAGGTCGGCCAGCCGGGCGCCGTCGGGGACGCCGGCCAGCGCCCTCCCCACGGCGGCGACCAGCGCCTCGGCCGCCTCGGGACCGGACTGGAAGAACGACCGGGCCGACACCCGCAGGCGCACACCCGCCACCTCCTCGAACAGCCAAGCCCTCCGGCCACGCTCCAGCGCCGTGCCGGCCACCACCCGCACGCCCGCCGGCACCTCGACCCCCGCGACCGCCGCCTCCGGCACACCATCGACGACGACCATGCGCTGGCCGGTCCGAGCCCCGGCCCGCACGGTCACCTCGGCGCCGGGCGGGAAGCGGCCCTTCGCCAGCACCTCGGCCACCAGCGGATGGGCCACCAGGCAGCCCGGCACCGCCACCAGGTCGTGGCTGCGGTGCCGCCGCAGGGCGAACCGCCCGTCACCGGTGGCGACGCCACGCAGGGTGGTGCGGTAGCCCTCGGTGGCCAGGACGGGCCCCGGGTCCACCACCGGATCGGCCACACCGGCCCGGCGCAGGGCCGCGACCACGGCCGCCGACCGCCGCGCCCGTTGATCGGGCACCGCCAGGTGCTGCCAGCCGCACCCCCCGCACCCCGCGGCGACGAACGGGCACGGCGGCTCGACCGTACGGAGGGCCTCGGGGCTGCGCACGACCTCACCCTAGGATGGAGCCGTGGACGCCCCCGCCCCCGCCGCCACCGGGCACCGCCCGGTCGAGATCGCGCCGTCCGTGCTGCCCGCCGACTTCGCCCGCCTGGGCGACGAGGTCGCGGCGCTCGAGAAGGCCGGCGTCGACCGCATCCAGTGGGACGTGATGGACGGCCGGTTCGTGCCCAACCTCACCTTCGGGCCCGACGTCATCGCCGCCTGCCGTTCGTACGCCACCGTGCCGTTCGAGGCGCACCTCATGGTGGAGGCGCCCGACGGGCTGGCTCCCCGCTACGTGGAGGCCGGCTGCGAGCTCCTGCTGGTGCACGCCGAGTCGACCCGCCACCTGCACCGCTCGCTGGGGCGGGTGCGCGAGCTCGGCGCTCGCGCCGGGGTGGCCCTCAACCCCGCCACGCCCGCCGAGGCGGTGGCCGACGTCCTCGACCTGTGCGCGATGGTGCTGGTGATGACCGTCAACCCGGGCTTCGGCGGCCAGGCGTACATCGCCACGATGGAGCCCAAGATCGCCCGCATCCGGCGCATGATCCTCGACGGCGGGCACGACTGCGACCTGGAGGTCGACGGCGGCATCGGCCCCGCCACGGTGCAGGGCGCCGCCCGGGCGGGGGCCAACGTCCTCGTCGCCGGCTCGGCCCTCTACCGCGACCCGCTGGGCCTCGAGCACGCGGTGGGTGAGCTGCGTAGCCTCGCCGCCGCCACCCGCTGACACCACGGAGGAGCAGACCATGCCCGACTTCCTCGACAAGGCCAAGGATGTCGCCCGCGACCTGGGCAACAAGGCCCAGGACGCGGTGACCGAGCACTCGGACCAGATCGACCACGTGGTCGACAAGACCGCGAGCTTCGTCGACGACAAGACCAAGGGGAAGTACACCGACAAGATCGACAAGGCGCAGGCCAAGGCCCACGACCTGGTCCAGAAGGTCAGCAAGAAGCGCGACGACGGCGAATCCGGGGCGTCAGGTCCGTCCGGTCCGTCCGGTCCGTCCGACGCGTGAGGGACGGCGCGGAGCTGTCGTCGCAGCCGGCCCGCTCGGCCGCCGGGGCCGCCGGCGGGCGGGGTCAGAGCATCTCGCCGCGCTTGACGATCACGTTGTCGATGATCCCGTAGTCCTTGGCCTGCTCGGCCGTGAACCAGCGGTCGCGCTCGGAGTCCGCGGAGATCTGGTCGACCGTTTGCCCCGTGTGGAACGCGATGCGCTCCGCCATCAGCTGCTTCACGTACAGGAGCTGCTCGGCCTGGATGGCGATGTCGTCTGCCTGGCCCCGGAACCCGCCCGACGGCTGGTGCATCATGATGCGGGCGTGCGGCAGCGCGTAGCGCTTGCCCTTCGCTCCGGCGCACAGCAGGAACTGGCCCATCGACGCGCCGAGGCCCATGCAGACGGTCGCCACGTCGGGCTCGATGAACTGCATCGTGTCGTAGATCGCCATGCCGGCGGTCACGGAGCCGCCCGGGCTGTTGATGTACAGCCACACGTCCGACTCGGAGTCGTCGCCGGCCAGGTACAGCAGCTGGGCGCAGATGACGTTGGCGATGTCGTCGTCGACATCGGTGCCGAGGAAGATGATCCGCTCCCGCAGGAGCCGGTTGAAGATCTCGTGCGTCGGGCTGACGATCGAGGAGTTCTGGGCGGTCGGGAGGATGAGGCTCACGGGCGCAGAGGGTAGCGGCGTCCGGCCCTCCCGCCGCACACCGGGGCCCTCACCGCCGGGTCCTATGCTCGACATCCGCGCCGGCGTACTCCAATTGGCAGAGAGCACAGGCTTAGAACCTGTCCAGTGTGGGTTCGAGTCCCACCGCCGGCACCGCGGGGCCGCCCGCCGTTCACCCGCCGTCGTACTGGCCGTCGAACAGCGTCGTCGTGGTGCTCACGTCCGGGTCCACCGCGGTGGTCGTCCCCGACGGCTCGGTCGACACCGGTGCGGTCGACGTGGACGTGGTCGTGGCGGAGGACGAGGTCGTCGGGTCGACCGACGTGGTGGTGGACGGCTCGGACGTGGTGGTGGACGGCTCGGACGTGGTCGTCGGGTCGACCGCGGGCGGGCCCGGGGGAGCCGCCGGCGGCGGTGCCGGCTGCGGTGCTGGCTGCGGGCCGGGCGCCGCCAGCGTCTGGGGCGGCGACCCCGGCGCGGCGGGCGGCGCGGCGGGATCGACCGGGGCGGGCAGCAGGGTCGTCCCCTCCATCGTCGCGACGGTGCCCGACGGCGCCCCGGTCGTGCGCGACGCACCGGGCAGCCAGCGCCGGGCGGACGGCGGCGCGACCGTCGAGAAGGCCAGGGCCCGCGACGCCGGCGTTCGCTCGCAGTTCACGCCGTCGGGGGCGCGGCCGCCGCCGCTGTAGAACCGGAGGGCGGCCATGAAGTCCGCGCACCGGATCATGTCGCGCTGCTCGCTCGGGCGGTACCCGACGGCGATGTTCACCGCCGCCATGTCCAGGCGGTCGGACGCCAGGTTGATGTCACGGGCCACCGTCCAGTACCAGGCGGCCACGAGCGGGCTCACCAGCCCGTTGGTGGCCAGGTCGGGATCGCCCGCGAGGTCGAGGCCGAGGAACTCGCCCGCGGCCCGGTAGTTCGACCGGCCCGTGAGCTGGATGAACCCCCGACCGCGGTAGCGGCTGTCGTTGCCGTACTCCGAGGCGTCGAACCGGAAGCCGCTCTCGCTCCGCAGCGTGGCCAGGAAGGCGGCCTTGCGGGCGGGGGTGCTGATGCCGGCCCGCATCATGGCGGCGTTCAGGGCCGGCAGCCCCTCGACCACCTTGGCCTCGTCGGGGATCGCGCCGTAGATCTGCCGCAGCTCCTCGAGGGTCACGAGCGCGTTGCCGTTCCAGTCGCCGGCCACCGGCAGCGGTGCCGGGGCCACGTCGGTGGCGACCGTGCGGGCGGCGTTGGGGTCGGCCGCGTCCGGGACCGGCAGGTCGAACATCGCCGCGCCCCGCCACATCACGCCGACGCTGTCGCGGCCGTCGCCGTCCCAGTCACCCGCCACCGGGAAGGCGTCGGCGGGCGTGGTGCCCTCGGGACGGGCCGCGGGGGTGACGACGGCGCCGGGGTCGACCGGAGCGCCCGTGTCGTCGAGCAGGCTCAACGTGCCGTCGGCCTGCTGGAAGAGGCCCACGGAGTCGCGGCCGTCGCCGTTCCAGTCGCCGGCCACCGGCAGGGCGTCGACCCGCCCGGGGGTCCCGTGCACGAGCGGCGCCGACGCGACCCCGGCGTCGACGAGCACCACGAACGCCGCGTCGGCCTGCTGGTAGAGGCCGACCGTGTCGCGACCGTCGCCGTCGAAGTCGCCGGTGATGGGCCACACGTCGGGGCGGCCCGCGGTGCCGAACGGGACGGGTGGCAGCGCGACGCCCTCGTCGTCCATGAGGTGGAAGCTGGCGTCGCCCCGCTGGTAGGTGCCGAGCGAGTCGC
>DASSGC010000772.1:0-3538 GCA_035693765.1 Acidimicrobiales bacterium | reverse complement strand
TCCAGCGGGCCGGGCGACCGGTCGCCGTCTTCACGCCCGGCGCCGATCCCCACGGTGCGAGGGCCACGGCCGTGGCCTCGAACGCCGAGACCGCGGTCGTCGTGGTCGACCAGTTCGAGGAGCTGTTCACGCTGTCCGAGTCGACCGCGGCGGCGAGGGCGTTCTGTACGCGGCTGGTCGCCTATGCCCGGGAGACCGCCCCGGTCGTCATCGCCGTGCGGGCCGATCACCTCGCGCAAGTGGTCGCGGACGAGACCTTCGCCCGGCTGGTCGAGCGCGGGCTGTACCTGGTCAGCTCGTTGAGCGGGGACGACCTCCGCCAATCGATCGAGGGCCCTGCGACGCAGGCGGGTCTACGCCTCGAACACGGGCTGGTCGACCTGCTGGTGCGGGACACCGATGGCGAACCGGGCGCGATGCCCTTGCTCTCCCACGCCCTGGCCGAGACATGGCGCCGGCGCGACGGCAGGGTGTTGACCGTCGAGGGCTACCGGGCGACCGGCGGCATCCAGGGTGCCGTGGCGCGCTCGGCGGATCGGCTCTACGAGAGCTTGCCCGAGGAACAGCGGTCGACGGTGCGCTCGGTGCTGCTGCGGCTCGTGGCGCCAGCGATCGACGGCGAACCGGTTCGTTCCCGCGTCGCGATGCACAGCCTCACGGGCGACCCGGCACGCCACCGGATCGTCGATCTGCTCGTGCGCGCCCGGCTCGTCACCACCGACGAGAACACCGTCGAGCTTGCCCACGAGGCGCTGGCCCGGGCCTGGCCTCGCCTACGGTCGTGGCTCGACGACGACGCCGCAGGCCAACGCGTGCTGCGCCACCTGTCCGCGGCCGCCGACGGCTGGGAGTCGCTGGGGCGACCAGCCAGCGAGCTGTACCGGGGGGCGCGCCTCGAAGCGGCGCTGGAGTGGCGCGCTGCGACCCACCCCGACCTGACCGACCTCGAGGATGCCTTTCTCGACGCGTCGCTGGCCGAGGCCGAATCGGCGCGCGTCTCCCTGGCCGAGCGGGCCCGCCAGCAGGCCCGGCAGAACCGCCGGTTGCGGGTGCTGCTCGGGGCCGCCGCGGCGTTCCTGGTCCTGTCGCTCGTGGCCGGGCTGGTTGCCGTCGGCCAGCGGGACCAGGCGAAGCGGTCGGCGGCCGACGCCGACGCCGCAGCGGACGCCGCCGAGGGGCGCCGCCTGAGCGCGCTCAGCCTCACCGTCGACGACCTCGATCAGGCGCTGCTGCTCGCCGTCGAGGGCCGCCGCCTCCACGACTCGAACGACACGCGCACGAACCTGCTCGCCGTGCTGAACCGCCGCCCGCAGGCCATCGACGTGCTGCGCCATCCGGCCCTCGGCACCGTCGGCGGCTTCGCCATCACCGCCGACGGGCGCCATCTGGCGGCACACGACGGCGGCAGCCTGGCCTTCTTCGATGCGGCCACTCTGCAGTTCGCCGCCGAAGCACCTCACGAGTCGACGTTCTACCGGGCCATGGCATCGACCGCGGACGGCCGCGGTGTGGCGGCGGTGATCTATCCCGACGACCAGAGCCGGGGTGCGGTGAGGTTCTTCGAGGCCGCCACCGGCGCCGAGACCCGCGAGCCGCTCGCGCTGACCGTGTCTCCACGGGAGGGCTTCCTCCCCGCCATCTCGGTCGCGGCGAGCCGCGACGGCCGCTATCTCGCCGTGGGCAACCAGCGGAACCCCGACTTTCCTGAACAGCCGGCCTCCGAGCTCATCTGGGACCTGCATTCCCCCGGATCGCCTCCTCGCACAGTCACCTACGGGCTGGACTACCCGTTCCTTGCGTTCACGCCCGACAACCAACTCGTGATCGTGGGGGAGAGCGCTGAGGCCGGGGCGGGGATGACCGTCGTCGACCCGGCGACGGGTGACGTGGTGCGGACGATCCCAGAGGCGCGGGCACCGATGGCTGTGAGCCCCGACGGCGGGAGCGTGGCGGCCAGGGAGGGAGACGCGCTCGCCGTCTTCGACGTCGCGACCGGTGCCCGCCGCCAGGTGCTCACCAGAACCTCGCGGCCCCTCGCCGTCGCGTTCTCCCCCGACGGACGCAGGCTCGTCAGCGCCACCGACCAACCCACGATCGAGCTCTGGGACCCGGCATCGGGTGAGCGGACCGGCGTCCTCGCGGGCCACAGCGCCGCCGCGGGCGCCATCGGTTTCGGCGCCGACGGGAACACCCTGTACTCCTCCGGTGCGGACGGCACGATGATCGCCTGGGACCTCGCAGGTGATCGGCGCCTCGTCCGCCAGATCGCCCCGCCGGACCGGACGCCGGACTCGCTGAAGACACAGGTTGCACCGAGCCCAGATGGGACCAGCCTGAGCTACTTGTACGGCGACCAGGTCGGCGTCGACCACTTCGCGGTGCGTGACGTGGGGAGTGGCCCGATCGGCCCCGAACGCCCGAGCGGCCATCCCTTCGCGGCATGGCACGACTGGACGCCCGACGGTCGCCACCTGGTCACGGTGGGCAACGACCGAACGGTCCGCCTCTGGGACCCGGCGACCGGCGGGCTGATCGCCGAGCGCAGGCTCCCGTTCGATTCGACCAGCGGCTCGGTGGGCTGGCGGCCAGGCGGCGACACGATCTTCCTCGGACTCCACGCCGGCGGGATCGTCGAGCTCGACGCAACCACGCTGGACGTCGTGGGTGTGCCAATGCGCTTCGACCGCTCTGTGAGCAACGTCGACGTGAGCCCCGACGAGCGGCTGCTCGCCGTCGAGCTGTTCGACCCGACCGCGCTCCTGCTGGTGGACAACGAGACCCGGGAGGTGCTCGCAACGTTCGACGACGTCGACGCCCATTGGCAGCTCGACTTCAGCCCCGACGGCTCGCTGCTGGCGGCCGGAGGCACCGACGGCCTCGTCACGCTCATCGATCCGGTCGGCCAGCGCACCGTCGGGGCACCGCTGCGCGGGGTCGACGGCCCGGTCGTCAGCCAGTCCTTCTCGCCCGACGGCTCGCACCTCGTGACCAGCAGCACCGATGGCACGGTGCAGCTGTGGGACGTCGCCGAGCGCGAGCGCGTCGCCCGAGTCACCCCGGGTGAACCCCGTCACCAAGTGTTCGCGTGGTTCGACGACGGTGGCAGGACGATCGTGGCCGCCGACGAGCGTGGCGGCATCTGGAGCATCCCCAGCGATCCCGACGAGTGGCAACGGCGGGCCTGCGAGATCGCCGGACGCAACCTGACCCCCGAGGAGTGGACAGAGCTGCTGCCCGACCAGCCCTATCGCAAGACGTGTCCGGCGCACCCGGGCGGCACCTGATCGAGCGAGACGCTCACCGAAGACGGCAAGGGTTCGCGTCAACCGGGTACCAGCCGGATGCTCCCTCCGTTGTCCGCATGAGGGATCGACAACGCGTTCCGCACGAGGGTCGCTCCGACGGCCCACCGGTCAAGCATGAGGTCCGACCGCTCGACGTATCCCAGAACCAGCGTGACGCGAGTGGCGGGGTCAGACCGAAGGTGCCGTTCGACGGGACAGGGTTCACTAGCCGCTCGCCCAGGAGCGCGACCTCG
>DASSGC010000771.1:0-4105 GCA_035693765.1 Acidimicrobiales bacterium | reverse complement strand
GGTCGGCCGGGTGGCGGTACGCTCCGACAGTTGCCCGTCCGGCAGCCAGCCCGCCCGCCGCGATCGGTCGACGAACGCGTCGAACAGCCGCTCGACCGGCACGGCCACGGTCCTCGAGGCCGTGACGGCGAACCCGTCGGCCCGCTGGCCGACGGCCCGCCCGCGGGCACGCTCGTAGCTGAGCGTGACCGCCTGTGCCTCCCACACCAGCGGCTCGATGCCCAGCTCGTCCGCCACCCGGCGCGCGATCTCCCGGTGCGCGAGCCCGTCCGCGGGCCAGGCGTCGAGCACGTCGAACCACTCCTCCCAACCCCGCCCGGTCCGTCGCCGGATCTCCGCATCGGACGTCGCGAGCACGGGCGGCTCGGCACCCGCAGGCGGCTCGGCCGCGGCCAGCAGGACCGCCCGGGCCGACGTGTAGCTCTCACCCGTCTTCCCCATGCGTGCCCGTACGAGGCGCTTGAACGACTTCTCCCTGGTCATCTGTGCTCCTCTCCGCAGGCGGGTGCCCCCGCGACCCACGCTCACGGCGGCCCCGCCGGAAGGGGCATGGATGACCGGCGTCCCGAGAACTCGAGGTTCCCTTTGCCCCCGCTTCAGCCGGTGGCGTGAGCACCGGAATCGAGGGTTGGGCGGCGGGACGGCGCCCGAGGTCGATCCTACGCCTGTGCAGACCGCCGGTCCCCGGGAAACTCATCGGCGCCGCGGCCACCTGCGCCGGCCGCCCGCCCCGGCGATGTCACACGGGGGCCGATGACTCGTCCTTGTCGATGTACCCGCCTCGGACACCGAGCCGCTCGGCGGTTTCGGGTTCGAGAGGTTCGTCCAGCCCTACGTCGTCGACAGGCTCGGCAGGACCCTCTACGCCGACATGCGCCGGATGGAGGCGATCGTGTCCGACAGCGACCTCGAACGGACGATCGTCCGCCCCGTCGATCCTGAAGCTGGTCTGGCAGGAGGGCATCCGCAAGAAGGACCGAGCGCGGTCGTTGCCGCAGAGCATGACGCGCCGGACTCCTTAAGGACTCGAGCGGATAGGTCACGCCCGCGCGTGTCACCGTGCTGCGCTGCCGGTCGGCCGACCTGTGGAGCTGGTGCTTCCACGCCAAATCCCCACGCGTAGGCCGTGGCGAGCGCCCTATCCGCTCGGCCTCTAAGTTACGGTTACCGTAGTACCGGAACTTAGGAGCCCGATGGCGTCACGGTTGCACAGACACTGGACCGCCAGGTTCGAGGGCATGAGCCGCCGTGATCGGCAGGGCTGCGACTACGACGCGTACCTTCCCGATCCACTGGCCGGCTGGAACCTCGCCATCCCCGGCGACGTCGCGGCCGACATCGCCGACGCCGAGACCGCGGTGCGGCGCCTGAACGACGCCGGCACCACCCACGTCAGCCTCGAGGGACTGGCGAGGTTCCTCCTGCGGGCCGAGTCGGTCGCCTCGTCGATGATCGAAGGCCTCGCGGTGGCCGCCCACAGGCTCGTCGGCGCCGAGGTGGCACTGGCCCGCGGCGACGACGCCGGCGACCGGGTCGCGGTCGAGGTCCTCGGCAACATCGCCGCCATGGAGTCGGCGGTCGACCTGGCGACGAGGGTCGAGCGGTTAGGTCTCGACGACCTGCTCGCCGTCCACCGCACCTTGATGGAGCGATCGGCGACCCCCCAGCTCGCCGGCGTGGTCCGGACCGAGCAGAACTGGATCGGCGGGAGCTCCCACAACCCGTGCAGCGCCAGCTTCGTGCCACCCCCGCCCGAGGACGTCGGGGCGCTGCTCGACGACCTGCTCGCCTACGTGAACGGCGACGATCATTCGCCCCTGGTGCAGGCCGCGCTGGCGCATGCCCAGTTCGAGACGATCCACCCCTTCGCCGACGGCAACGGCCGCACCGGGCGCGCGCTCATCCACGTCGTCCTTCGCCGGCGCGGGCTGGCGCCCGCCTTCGTGCCGCCGGTCAGCCTCGTCCTCGCCACGTGGTCCGACGCCTACATCGGCGCGTTGACGGGCTTCCGCCACCTCGCCGGGCCCAGCAGTCCCGAGCGCTCGGCCGCTGCGGCCGGATGGCTGCGCACCTTCGCCGCCGCCACCCACCGGGCGTGCATCGACGCCGAGCGCTACGCCGACCGGATCGACACCGTCAACTCCCGGTGGCGGGAGCGGCTCGGCCGCGTGCGCGCCAACTCCGGCGTCGATCTGCTGCTCGGGGTCCTTCCCGGGGCCCCGGTCGTCAGCGTCGACTCGGCCAGCGCGCTGATCGGCCGCTCCAAGGCCCGCACGACCGACGCGGTCAACGCACTGCGCGACGCGGGCATCCTCCGGCAACGCAACGTCGGCAGGCAGCGCTACCGGGTCTTCGAGGCGCGCGACGTGCTCGACCTGTTCACCGGCCTGGAGCGCGCGCTCGCGAGCCCGTCCGGCGACACCGTGACCGGGCGACCGGTCCGTCCCGTGCCGGGCCGCGCCCGGCACGGGTAGCAGCCCGGGCGCTCGCCCTCAAGAAACTCAGCGGGATGGGGCACGTCCGCGCGTGTCACCGTGCTGCATCGCCGGTCGGCCGAGCTGTCGGGCCGGTGCGTCCATGCCAGATCGCCACGCGTGGGCCGTGACGACCGCCCTATCCGCTCGGCCGGGACGCTCTGGACCAATTCCCGACTTGCTGGGTTATGATTCCCGTTCAGTGGTGCACCGCCGCCGCCGCCCGCGGGACGGCACCGAAGGGAGCCCGCCGCCCATGAGCACCAGTCGAGCACGCATCTTCTCCTTCCCGAACCCCGTGAACGAGGTGTCGGCGCGGGTCGTGGCCGCCGGGGTCGTGGTGACGGCCGGGCTCACGATCGCCCTCGACGTGCGGTGGCTCACCCTCGTGCTGGCCTACGGGTTCGCCGCCCGGGTGCTCACCGGGCCGACGCTCAGCCCCCTCGGGCAGCTCGCCACCCGGGTCGTCACCCCCCGCCTGCCCGTCGCCCCCCGGCTGGTGCCCGGGCCGCCCAAGCGGTTCGCCCAGCTCATCGGCGCGCTGTTCACCCTCACCGCGGCCGTGCTCACCTACGGCTTCGGGCGTTTCGACCTGGCCCAGGCGGTGCTCGGCCTGCTCGTCGTGGCGGCCGCCCTCGAGGCCTTCGCCGGGTTCTGCCTCGGCTGCCGCATCTTCGCCCTGCTGATGCGGGCCCGCGTCATCCCCGCCGACGTGTGCGAGGCCTGCAACGACATCTGGAACCGGCGACCCGAGCCCGCCCGGGCGGGCGGGCACTAGTCACCGGGCGCGACGGCGGGCGCGACGGCGGGCGCGGCTACGGGCGCGACGGCGGGCGCGGCTACGTAGTCTCACCGGTGCGTGCCCGCCTCCCGTGACCGCGCCCTGCTCATCGGCGGCCTCGCCGCGTTCGCCGGTGGCGCCGTCGTGGCGCGGCAGCGGGGGGTCACGCAGATCGAGCAGCGCTGCTTCGAGCTGGTCAACGGCCTGTCGCACCGCGGCTACCCGCTGGTGTGGCTGCCCATGCAGCTCGGGAACCTCGCCGGTCCCCTCGTGGTCGGCGCCGTGCTGCGGGCCACGGGGCACCGCCGGCTCGGCGCCCGCGTCGCCGCCGTCGGGACCGTCACCTGGGTGGCCGCCAAGGCGCTGAAGCCCGTGGGGCGCCGCGGCCGGCCCGCCCACACGGTCCCCGCCACCCGGGTGCTCGGGCAGGCCCAGGCCGGCCTCGGCTACCCGTCCGGCCACGCCGCGGTCGCGGCCGCCACCGCCGCCGTGGTGGCGCCCCACCTGACCCGCCGCGCGCGACCCGTGGCGTGGGCCGTCGCCCTGGCGGTCGGACCGATGCGCGGCTACGTCGGGGCGCACCTGCCGCTCGACGTGTTCGGCGGCGTGGCGCTCGGCGTCGCCCTCGGCGCCGCGGCCGGGCCCGGTGACGTCGGCGGGTGCTCGCGGGCTGAGAGGCCGAGCGGACAGCGCGCTCGCCACGGCCTACGCGTGGCGATCTGGCGCGGGAGCACCAGCTCGACAGCTCGGCCGACCGGCGATGCAGCACGGTGAGCGGCAGCGACGTGACCTGTCCGCGCCGTCTCTAGGGGTCGAGGGTGATGCCCAGGTCGTGGCTCAGCTCCTGGCG
>DASSGC010000770.1:0-2088 GCA_035693765.1 Acidimicrobiales bacterium | reverse complement strand
GGCCGTCCGGGTCGCGATGGCGGCGTAGCGCTCGTCGTCCTCGCCGGCCACCACCAGCACGGGGGCGGTGATGGCGGCCAGGTCGCCCCACAGCGGCCGTTGCGTCCCGGTGCCCGCCAGCTCCAGGCTGGTGGCCAGGCCCTCGGCCGTGTTCGAGCAGCGCTCCTCGACGAAGCGGCCCTCGGGCGGCAGCCCGGCGAACATCGGCTGCGCCAGCCAGCGCTCGACGAAGGCCGGCACGCCCCCGGTGCGGATGCGCTGCGCCAGCGCGGCGTCCGCCGCCCGCCGCTCGGCCCGCAGGGCGGCGTCCTCGATGCCCGGCGTGCCGCTCACCAGCACCAGCGCCCGGACCGCCCCCGGCACCTCGGTGGCGACGTGCAGCGCCATCCGGGCGCCCATCGAGTAGCCGACGTAGATCGCCCGCCCGCCGGCCTCGGCCACCAGCCGTCCCGTCGCGGGCAGGTCGGCCGCCACCGCCGCCGATCCGCCGTGCCCGGGCGCGTCGAGGCGCACCACCTCGTGGGTGCGGGCCAGCCGGGGGG
This sequence comes from Acidimicrobiales bacterium, assembly GCA_035693765.1. GTDB lineage: Bacteria > Actinomycetota > Acidimicrobiia > Acidimicrobiales > VFJN01 > ZC4RG19. The sequence goes on along the minus strand of DASSGC010000770.1, from coordinate 1,546 downwards.
CGGTCGGGCCCCAGCAGCGGCAGGTCTGCCCGAAGCCGTGGAGCAGCACCAGGCGTGGCCCGGTCCCCGCGCGTTCGCCGTGGAGTGGCACGGCGAGGGATTCTTGTCGCTGCATGTCCTCCGCGCCGCCCGCTCCCGCCGACGTCCAGGCCACCTTCGCCGCCACCCTGGTCGACGAGTGGGTCCGCGACGGCCTGGTCCACGCCGTCGTGTGCCCCGGGTCGCGCTCGACCCCCCTGGCCCTGGCGCTGGCCGATCACCCCGGCGTGCGGCTCCACGTCCACCACGACGAGCGCTCGGGCGCGTTCCTGGCCCTGGGGCTCGGCCTGGCGTCCCGACGCCCCGCCCTCGTGTTGACGACCAGCGGCACCGCCGCCGCCGAGCTGCATCCGGCCGTGGTGGAGGCCGACCTGGCGGGGGTGCCGCTGCTGGTGTGCACCGCCGACCGCCCGCCCGAGCTGCGTGACGTGGGTGCGCCCCAGGCCATCGACCAGCTCCACCTGTACGGGCGGTCGGTGCGGTGGTTCGCCGATCCGGGCGTGCCGGACGCGTCCGGGGCCGGCCGCTGGCGGGCCTTCGCAGCCCGGGCCCATGCGGCCGCGCTCGGCCCGCCGCCCGGTCCGGTGCAGGTGAACCTGCCGTTCCGTGAGCCGCTGGTCGGGACCCCCGGCCCGCTGCCGCCCGCCCGGTCCGCGGGGCCGTGGGTGGTGCGGGAGGAGGCGCCGGCCGCCCCCGTCGTGCTGGCCGTCCCCGGCGGCGTCGCGGGCCGCAAGGGCCTGGTGGCGGCCGGCGACGCGCCGCTCGACCCAGACCTGCTGGCGGCGACCGCGGCGGCCCTGGGCTGGCCGGTGGTGGCCGAGCCCCGCTCGCCGGGGTGGCGGCCGGGACCCGCCACGGTGCCCCACCTCGACGCCATCCTGCGGTCGGGACGGGCGGCGGCGGACCTCCGCCCGGACGTCGTGCTGCGGCTCGGCCCGCCGGCGTCGTCCCGGGTGGTCAACGAGTGGTTGGCGGCCTCGGGGGCCCACGAGATCGTGGCCGGCGCCCCGGGCTGGTCGGATCCCGCCGCCACCGCGGCCACGGTCACCGGCGCGGACCCCGACGCGGTGCTGGCCGCGCTCCGCGCCGCCGCCGCGGCGGACCCCGCGCCCCCCGTGGCCGGCTGGCTCGACCGCTGGCAGGCGGCGTCCCGCGCCGCCGCCGGCGCCGCGGCCGGCGCCCTCGCCGCGCTGCCCGCCCCCAGCGAGCCGGCGGTGGCCCGGTCGGTGGTGGCCGCGCTGCCCGACGGAGCCCGGCTGGTGGTGTCGTCGTCGATGCCGGTCCGGGACGTCGAGCGCTACGCCGCCCCCCGCACCGGGCTGACGGTCCTGGCCAACCGGGGCGCCAACGGCATCGACGGCGTGGTGTCGACCGCCGCCGGCGTGGCGATCGGCTCCGGCGCGCCCACGGCCCTGCTGATCGGCGACATCGCCTTCCTCCACGACAGCAACGGCCTGCTCGGCCTGGCCCGCCGGGACGTCGACCTCACCTGCGTCGTGGTCGACAA
>DASSGC010000769.1:0-3444 GCA_035693765.1 Acidimicrobiales bacterium | reverse complement strand
CGGACATCGCTCGCGGCCAGGTCGGGCGCCACGAGGCCCGACAGCCGGCAGCGCCGGAACTCCACGCGGGCCAGCACCGCGATGCCCAGCGTCAGCCCGGACAGGTCGCAGTCCTCCCACTCGACGTCGACCATCTCGACGTGGTCGAACGTGGCGCCCGGCAGCCGCACACCCGCCAGCCGCGACCGGCGCAGCGTGAGCCCCCGCACGGCGAGGTCGACGGCCGTCTCGCCGGCGATCGCCACCCGGTCGACGGTGGCGTCGTCGTCCAGGTCGTCCAGCGCCGCGGGCGCGAGCCCGTCGGGCACCACGGGGGCGGCCGGCGCCGCCACGGCCGCCGTGGTGGACGGCTCGCGTGCGCCGGCCACCGGACCGCTCAGGCCTTCGGCGGCAGGGTGCGCAGCCCGAGGACCGCCAGGTCGGCCGGATCGAGGGGCGACGGGGCGTTGGTGAGAGGATCGGCGCCCGACTGCGTCTTCGGGTAGGCGATCACCTCGCGGATGTTCTCCTCGCCCACCAGCAGCGCCACCAGCCGGTCGATGCCGAAGGCGAAGCCCGCGTGCGGCGGCGCCCCGTAGCGGAACGCATCCAGCAGGAAGCCGAAGCGCGCCCGGGCCGTCTCCTCTGAGATGCCGAGCAGTCCGAAGATCGTGGTCTGGATGTCGGCGCGGTGGATCCGGACCGAGCCGGAACCCAGCTCCCAGCCGTTGAGCACCAGGTCGTAGGCCTGCGACCGCACCTGCAGCAGGTCGGCCGGGTCGTCGGACGTGAGCAGGTGCGTGTCCTCGGGGTGGGGCATGGTGAACGGGTGGTGGGCGGGCACCGGCCTGCCGTCGTCGCCCAGCCCCTCGAACAGCGGGAAGTCGACCACCCACAGGAAGTTGAGCCCGCCCTCGGCGACCGGCGGGCGCCCCAGCTCGAGGCGCAGCAGCCCGAGCACGTGACGGGCCACCGCCCGGGTGTCGGCCACGAGCAGCAGCAGGTCGCCGGGCCGCGGGTCCAGCGCGGACCGGACGGCGCCCAGCTCGTCGTCGGACAGGAACTTGGCGACGGGGCTGTCGAGCCCGTCCGGGGTGACGCGCATCCAGACGAGGCCCTTGGCGCCCCAGCGCTTGGCGGCGTCGGTGAGGTCGTCGAGCCGCTTGCGGGAGAAGTCGCCGGCTCCCGGGACGCAGATGCCCTTGACCGTCCTGCCGGCGAAGGCCTTGAAGTCGGTGGCGGAGAACACCCCGGTCAGCTCGACCAGCTCCATGCCGAAGCGCACGTCGGGCTTGTCGGACCCGTAGCGCTCCATGGCGTCGTGCCAGGTCATCGACGGGATGTCGCCCACCTCCGCGCCCGCCACCGCGGCGCTGGCCCGGCGGACCGCGTCGGACACGAACGCCAGCACGTCGTCCTGCCCGACGAAGCTGGCCTCGACGTCGAGCTGCATGAACTCGAACTGGCGGTCGGCGCGGAGGTCCTCGTCGCGGAGGCAGCGGGCGATCTGGTAGTAGCGGTCGACCCCGCCGACCATGGTGAGCTGCTTGAAGAGCTGGGGGCTCTGCGGGAGGGCGTAGAAGCTGCCCTGGTGCAGGCGGGAGGGCACCACGAAGTCGCGGGCGCCCTCGGGCGTCGAGGCGATGAGCATCGGCGTCTCGACCTCGACGAAGCCCTGGTCCTCCATCGAGCGGCGGATGGCGCTGTTGGCCACGGCCCGGGCCCGCAGGTTGCGCTGCATGCGCTCGCGCCGCAGGTCGACGTAGCGGTGGCGCAGGCGCAGGGTCTCGTCGGTGTCGACCCGCTCGTCGAGCGGGAACGGCGGCGGCTCGGCCTGGTTGAGCACCTCGACCGTGCACTCCCCCAGCTCGACCTCGCCGGTGGCGAGGGTCGGGTTGGCCGTGCCCTCGGGCCGGATGCGGACCACGCCGGTGACCCGCACGACCCACTCGTTGCGCACGTCGACCGAGCCGTCGATCACGCACTGGACCACGCCCTCGCGGTCGCGCAGGTCGAGGAAGGCGAGGTGCTCCCCGTGCTCGCGGCGGCGGGAGACCCAGCCGCACAGCGACACGGTCCGGCCCACGTGGTCGGGCCGGAGCTCGCCGCACCAGTGCGTGCGCATCCCCCAGGCCGGGGCGTACTCGGTCACCGGCGCACCCTTCGGGCCGAGTACCGCACTGTGCCCATGGTTCGCTCGCTCCGCTCGCTCACTGGCGCACCCTTCGGGATGCGCGCAGTGACCGATCGGCCCTTCGGGCCGAGTACCGCACTGTGCCCATGGTTCGCTCGCTCCGCTCGCTCACTCTGCCTCCATGATCTTGCGGATCCGCTCGACCACCTGGTCGCGGGGGACGACGTCCTGCTCGGCTCGGGCCAGGTCGCGGATCGTGGCGGTGCCGTCCGCCACCTCCTGGGCGCCGACGATCACCGCCACGCGGGCGCCCGAGCGCCCGGCGGCCTTCATCTGCGACTTCATCGACCGGCCGTCGAACGCCCGGTCGGTGCGGAGCCCGGCGGCGCGCAGCTCGTGGCAGAGGTCGCGGGCGGCCGCCCCGTCGGTGGCGTCGACCACGAACGCGTCGAGCACGGACCCGGGGCCGGCGAAGACGCCCTCGGCGTCGGCGGCCAGCAGCATCCGCTCGATGCCCGACCCGAACCCGATGCCGGGCGTGGGCGGCCCGCCGAGCTGCTCGACCAGGCCGTCGTAGCGGCCGCCGCCGATCACGGTCGACTGGGCCGTGTCCAGTGCCTCGCTCTGGAACTCGAACAGGGTGTGCGTGTAGTAGTCGAGGCCCCGGACCAGGGCGGGATCGACGGTGAACGGGATGCCGAGCGCGGTGAGCCCGGCCTGCACGCGGTCGAAGTGGGCCTGCGAGGCGGGGTCGAGCACGTCGGCGATGCGAGGAACGCCGGCCAGCGCCGCCTGGGTCTCGGCCCGCTTGGAGTCGAGCACCCGCAGCGGGTGGGTCTCGACCTTCTCGCGGTCCTCGGGCGCCAGGTCGCCCGCCCGGGCCCGCAGCCAGGCGGTGAGCGCGCCGGCATAGGCGGCCCGGTCGGCCGGGGTGCCCATGCTGTTGACCACCAGGCGCCAGCGGCGCAGGCCGAGGGCGGCCAGGTAGTCGGCGCCCAGCGCCACGACCTCGACGTCGACATCGGGATCGGCCGCCCCGATGACCTCGACGTCGACCTGGTGGTGCTGGCGCAGCCGCCCGGCCTGGGGGCGCTCGTAGCGGAACGCCGGGGTCAGGCACCAGACCTTCCACGGCACCGGCGGCCGGTGCTGGACGAACGCACGCACCACCGACGCCGTGGCCTCCGGGCGCAGGGCGAGGTGGCGGTCGCCCTTGTCGCGGAAGTCGTACATCTCCTTGCGGACCACGTCGGTGCCGACGCCGAGGCGCTGGAACACGCCGACGTCCTCGAACAGCGGGCCGTGCACGAGGCCGTAGCCGAACCGCTCGG
>DASSGC010000768.1:0-3281 GCA_035693765.1 Acidimicrobiales bacterium | reverse complement strand
CCCGTCCCGCCCCGCCCTTCACCGCCAGGAGACGTCCCCGATGCCCCTGCTCCACGACGACCAGCGCCCCGACCTCGAGGCCGGAGTGCGGAGCATGCTGCACCGTCTCGCCGCCGACGTGGGCGAGCGCCCACCGGCCTGGGAAGACCTCGTCGCACGGCACGAGGCCGTGGTCGTACCGCTCGGCGTCCCGGCGTCGGTCGCCAGGGCGCGCGACCCGCACCCCGGTCGGGGGCGCCGCCCCCGCCTGAGCCTGGCGGCGGCCGCCGTGCTGGTGCTCGCCGTCGCCGGCGCCCTGATCGTCGACCGGACCGGCTCCGAGCCCACCGGCGGCCCGGCGGCCGAGACGATCAGCGTGGTCTCGCCCGGCGATGCCTCGTTCGACGCCGGCGCGGCCACGGCCGTCTGGGCCACCGGCATCGACGACCCCGTGGCCGCGACCGCGGCCTACCTCGGGGCGATGGGCGTCCCGATGGACACCGCGGCGCCGCCCGCCATGGTGCTGCGCACCACCGGCGACGCGACCGCCGCCGTCGAGTGGTCGCTCCCGGCCGCGCCGGGCGCCGGCGGAACGGTCTACCTGCGATCGGCGTCGGGCACCGGGGCGGCCCCGAGCTGGACCGTCGTCGGCGCCGCCGCCGCCGACGTCGCGCTCGAGGACGTCCGCTACGACGGCACGGAGGTGTCGTTCACGGTCGCCCGCACCGCAGCGGAGGCCGAGCAACTGGCCGTCAGCGCCTGGGTCGACGGGCAGCCGGTGTCGCTCGGCGGCGACGCCGTGGCCCCGGCAGCCGCCGGCGGCGTCTGGCTCGGTGAGCTCGTCGACCTCGGCACGGCGGCCGATGCCCACGGCAGGCTCCGGCTGCCCGTCGAGGCCGACGACGTCGTCATGCTGCGGGTCGTCCACGTCGTCGACGGCGTGGTGCGCTCGGTCGCCCACATGGCGGTGGCCCTGCCCGACGCCGACCCCGCCGTGGCGGCCACCGGCTTCCTGTCCGTCGACGCCGGCGGTCACGCCACGGGGCAGGCCGGCGCGGGCGCCGGCGGGGCCTCGGGATCGGCAGGAGCCGAGGCCGGCGTCTCGGGGGAGATCGAGCCGGTGCCGGGGCTCACGGTGCCGACCCTGCCCGAGCTCCCGCCGCTGCCGACGCTCCCGACCCTTCCCCCTGGCTCGGTGCCGACGCTGCCCGCCCCACCCACGACGGCCCCGGGTTCGCTCCCCGGGATCCTGCCGTGATGATCTGCGCCCGTCGCCGTACCGCCAGGCGGCGACGGGCGCAGCCTCCCCGGTGGTAGCCCTGGTCAGCGACGACGTCGAAGGCGAACCCCAGCACGCCGGCACGTCACCCCGCCGCCCGGGGCTACCACCCGGCCCCTCCCCCGGGAGGGGCAGAGCGGTCGGGTCGGCGTGTTCGAGTGACCGGTCAGGGGTCGACCGAGGTCCGCATGCCCTCCAGGACCGACACCAGCTCCTGGAGCTCGTCGGCCGGCATGCTGAAGCCGAACCTGATCTCGCCGAGCACGGTCGTGGCCTCGGCGGCGACGCGGCGGCCCTGCGCGGTGATGGCGACGAGCACGCTCCGGCGGTCGTCCGGATGCTGCTCCCGCCGGACCAGGCCCTGGGTCTCGAGCTTGTCCACCAGGCGGGTGATGCCGGTGGGATGCACCAGCAGCCGCTCGCCGACCTTCGTGATGGGCAGCGAGCCCCGGCTGGCGAACGACAGGAGCATGAGGACCTCGTAGCGGGCGAACGTGAGGTCCAGCGGTTTCAGCGCCCGGTCGATCACGGTGGTGACGGTCTGCTGCGCGTGGATCAGCGAGATCGCCGCGTACATCGCCAGCGGCTCGTCGAGGTCGTGCTCGTCCCACTGCCGCTTCGCCTCCGCGAGCGGGTCGAACGGTCGTCGCCGGGTGGTCAAAGCGGTACGACCATACCTTCCGGTGGTCGGCTGTCAGCGGAACGAGACGCTGATGGCCTTGATCTGGGCGTAGTCGTCGAGGGCCTCGATGCCCTTCTCGCGGCCGTAGCCGCTGTTCTTGTAGCCACCGAGGGGCGTCTCGATCGACAGCGCGCCTCCGTTCACGCCGACCTGGCCGGCCTGGATCTGCTCGGCCATGCGCAGGCCCCGACCGACGTCCCCGCTCCAGACGCTGGCGAGGAGCCCGTACTCGGTGTCGTTCGCCAGCGCGAGCGCATGGGCCTCGTCGGTGAACGGCAGGGTGACCAGCACCGGCCCGAAGATCTCCTCGCGCGTGATCCGCCACTCGGGCTGCACCCTCGCGTAGACGGTGGGCTGGATGTACATCCCTTCCGCCCCGACGCCCTCGTCGTAGGCGGCACCGCCGATCAGCGGCTCGGCACCCTCGGCGCGGGCCACGGCGAAGTAGTCGAGCACCTTGTGGTACTGGGCCTCGGTGATCATCGGACCGAAGTCGACCCCCGGCTCGAGCCTTGCGACCTGGTCGATCACCCGCGCCACCACCTCGTCGTGCACCGACTCCTCGACGAGCAACCGGGTGGTGGCCGAGCACACCTGACCAGCGTTCATGGCCACCACGGTGACCGCGGCACCGATCGCGCGGTCGAGATCGGCGTCGGCGAACACGACGAGAGGTGACTTGCCCCCCAGCTCGAGCGTCATCGGGATGAGGCGCCCGGCCGCGATGCCGGCGAGGAACCGGCCGGTGGCGACGGACCCGGTGAAGGCGATCCGCCGCACCGCAGGGTGCGAGGCGAGCGGCGTGCCGACATCGGGGCCGGTGCCGGTGACCACGTTCAGCAGGCCATCGGGAAGACCCGCCTCGGTGGCCAGCCGGGCGAGGTGCACAGACGCGGTGGACGTGAACTCCGACGGCTTCAGCACCACGGCATTGCCCGCGGCCAGCGCCGGGGCCGAACCTCGGCATGCCTGGTTGACGGGGAAGTTCCAGGGGGTGATGACCGCGACGACGCCATAGGGCTCGTACCGGGTGTAGGTGTGGTTGCCCGCGCCCTGGTCGATCGTGCGCCCGTGGTGCGCGCGCACGATGCCCGCGTAGTAGCGGAAGTAGGCGGCCGACATGTCGACCTCCATCCGCGCCTGGGCGTCGACCTTGCCGGTCGACGCCTGCTCGAGCGCGATCAGCTCGTCGGCGCGTGCCTCGATGGCGTCGGCCACCCGGTGGAGCACGGACGAACGCTCCGAGCCGGTGCGATCCGCCCACTCGCGCTGGGCGGCGCCGGCGGCCTCCACCGCCAGCGCCACGTCGACCGACGATCCCGCGGCGATCTCGTCGCCGGG
>DASSGC010000767.1:0-13432 GCA_035693765.1 Acidimicrobiales bacterium | reverse complement strand
CCGGCGGGAACACCCTGGTCAACAACCCGACCGAGACCAGGTCCGACAGCCGCCGCTCCGAGAGCGGCCTGGTCCATCCAGCGCGAGGCACCCCAACAAACTACACCCTTGTAGTCTTAACTGAACGGTATTGGGTTTAGGCCAGGTGTCGCCCATCACCTGCGACCGAAACGTCAAGCATCAGGTGAAGTCGGACAAGGATCGCCAGGCTGACAGGATCTGGTCCGGCCGCGCCTCATCGGTGCGCATGAACGCGATGGCAGGATCGAATTGTGGAGGGTTGGTTGGCAGCGGGTCCATCGTGCCGCATGTTGGCACCGTCCCGGCTCGCTCCCGCCGGACGGAGCAGTTGGCCCCGGAGCGCGTCTTATGTGAAACGGGCAGACTGTCACGACGCTGGGGTCGTCGTGGAGGGCGGGGAATGGTCGTGATTCCTACTGGGCTTGTCCGTGGCTGAGGTGCCGGCTGAGAGGCTCAGGCGAGTGCCGGTGGCGTCGGCGAACCGTCACCTGTCGCGACGGGTTCCTACGAGAACGCACCGCAGTTCTGCCGTCAAAGGTGTGTGTGGACGCATCATCGGACTGGAGGACCGCCCCGCGCACGGATTGCCCGCTCCCCTCGCCGTAGGCCCGTCGGAGTACGCGGCATCCTGCAACGCTTCCTTTACATCGTCCTCGAAGGCCAACGCACGGTGATGACTACGGAGTCGGCCTCGGCTCGCCAGGAGTGGTCGATGCCGGCGCCCCACATGACGTAGTCGCCTTCGTTCTCCAGGAGAAAGCTCTCGGCGGGCAGGTTGAGGCGGAAGCGGCCTTGGACGATGACGGTGGTGCGGTGGTCGTCGGTGACCCAGGCGTCGCGCTCCTCCCCTGCTGGGTGGACGCCCCACTTGATCTCGACATCGTTGGTGGCGGCGGATGTCGTCGGGGTCCTCGATGAAGTGGCCGACGAGCCAGCCTCGGCGGGGGCGCCGTCGGTGTTGGCGTTTCCTGTGTGCCAGTTGTCCGCCATCAGGTCTCCACGGTGATCGGTGGGGCGGCGACTCGGCCGCTGGCGTCGAGCTCGGCCAGGCGGCGCAGTCCTCGAGGAAGGCGGAGAGTCCTTCGTTGCTCCCAACCTCTACGCGCACATGTGGCCGGGCGACGACGACCGGATCAGGCAGGCGGTCGAGCGCGCGTTCGCCCCTGAGGCTGAGGACTCATCGAGGACTGAGGGGCAGGCGCCGTGATCGACGCTCAGGTCAGAGCTGGTGCGGTCGGCCGATGTCAGCCCTTGAGCAGGAACTCCTGGTCGTCCTCGTCGAGGAACAGCCCCACCTCGTCGGCCAGGTCGGGATGCGCCTCCAGGCCGCCGGCGCCGTCGACGATGGCGAACGCCACCTCGCGGGCCCGGGCCACCCACTCCCGATCACGCCGCAGCGACGCCAGCTTGAGGTCGTTGCGCCCCTTCTGGCGCTCGCCCATGATCGTGCCCTCGCCCCGCAGGTCGAGGTCGACCTCGGCCAGGGCGAAGCCGTCGGTCGTCTTCACCAGAGCACCCAGGCGGGCCTCGGCCTCGGGCGTGTCCGACGCGCTGACGAGGTAGCACCACGACTGCTCGCTCCCCCGGCCCACCCGGCCCCGGAGCTGGTGGAGCTGGGCGATGCCGAAGCGGTCGGCGTCGAGGATCACCATCACGGTGCTGTTGGGCACGTCGACGCCGACCTCGATGACGGTGGTCGCGACCAGCACGTCGAGCCTGCCCTCCCGGAACTGGTGCATGGTCGCCTCCTTCTCGGCGGGCGGCATGCGGCCGTGCAGCAGCCCCAGGCGCAACCCCGCGAGCTCGTCGGCGGCGAGCTGGGCGAAGGTGTCCTCCGCCGAGCGGACCTCCAGCTTGTCCGACTCCTCGATCAGCGGCGTGACGACGTAGGCCTGGCGCCCGCCCGCCACCTGCTCACGCACGGCGGCCCACACCTCGGCCTCGGCGTCCTCGCCCTTGGCCCAGGCGGTGACGATGGGCTGGCGGCCCGCCGGCCGGGACCGGATCACGGTGACGTCCAGGTCGCCGTAGACCGTCATGGCCGCGGTCCGGGGGATGGGCGTGGCGGTCATCACCAGCACGTCGGGCACCGGCCCGCCGCCGGCCTTGCCCCGGAGGGCCGCGCGCTGCTCGACGCCGAAGCGGTGCTGCTCGTCGATGACGACGACGCCGAGGGACGAGAAGTCGACCCCCTCCTGGATGAGCGCGTGGGTGCCGATGGCGACGTCGACCTCGCCGGACGCCAGCCCGGCGAGGATGCGGCGGCGGTCGGCGGCACCGACCCGGTTGGTGAGGAGCTCGACCCGGACGGGGCGGGCGCCGAACAGGGACGTGCCGGCGTCGGGCACCTCGATGCCGTCGAGCAGGGCTCGGATCCCCTGCGCGTGCTGCTCGGCCAGGACCTCGGTGGGCGCCATGAACGCGCCCTGGTGGCCGCCCTCGACCGCGGCCAGGAGCGTCCACACCGCCACGACCGTCTTGCCGGCGCCCACGTCGCCCTGGAGCAGCCGGTGCATGGGGTGCGGCGCGGCCAGGTCGGCGGCGATCTCGTCGATGGCGCCCTGCTGGTCCGCGGTGAGCGAGAACGGGAGGCGGCCGACGAAGGCGTCGAGCAGCGGCCCCCGGGTCACCTGGCCGATGCCGCGGGTGGTGCGCTCGATGTGGCGCTTGCGCTGGACGAGCGCGAGCTGGACCCGCAGCAGCTCGTCGAGCACCAACCGCGCCCGGGCGACCTCCTTGTGGGCCATCGACTCGGGGGCGTGGATCCCGGCGAACGCCTCGCCGCGCGTGATCAGGTCGTAGCGGTCGAGGACCCAGCCGGGCACGGGGTCGGCCAACCCCCGAGGGCGGGAGCGCCGGAGGGCCTCGGCGACCCAGTCGCCGATCTCCCAGGTCGACAGGCCCGCCTTGTCGGACTGGGGGTAGATGGGCACGATCCGCCCGGTGCGGTTGCCGATGAGGTCGACGACCGGGTTGGTCATCTGCCGGCGCCCGTTGAACAGCTCCAGCTTCCCGAACAGGGCCACCGTCGTGCCCGGCGCGAGCTGGCGCTCCCGCCAGGCCTGGTTGAAGAACGTGACCCGCAGGTGGCCGCTCCCGTCGGTGACGTCCACCGTCACCAGCGTGCGTGGTGGGCGCCCGCGGGTGCGGCGGCTCGACGCCCGTTCGACGGTGACGATCACCATCGCCTCGTCGCCGACGACCAGGTCGCTGATGCGGCCCTCGTTGGTCCTGTCGACGTAGCGGCGGGGGTAGTAGGTCAGCAGGTCGGCCAGGTTCTCGACCCCCACCAGCGCCAGGCCCTCGGCCTTGCGGTCGCCGACGCCCTTCAGCCGGGTGACCGGCCACGACGACAGCTCGCCGAGGGTGATCGGGCCGTCGGCCATTCCCTACTCGATGCCGAAGAGGTACGGGTAGAGCGGCTGGCCCCCGTGGTGGACCTCCGGCGACACGCCGGGCCGGTTGTCGTCGAGCCACGCGGTGATGCGGCGGGTGTCGGCCGCGGTGGCGCCCTCGCCCTCGATGATCGTGACGATCTCGTGCGCGTCCGTGACGAGCGTGTCGAGCAGCTTGCAGGCGGCGTCGGCGGCGGTCGGCTCGATGGCCTTGATGCCGTCGCGCGCGATGCCGAGGAAGTCGCCCTCGACGATGGGCCCGGCCTCGCTCGCCGAGTCCCGCACGGCCCGGGTGACCTCGCCGGCCACGACGTTGGTCGACAGCGCCGCCATCTCCTTGGCGTTCTCGTCGGCCTGGGCCTCGGGGTCGTAGCCCATGAGGGCGGCGAACCCCTCGGCGATGCCCCGCGTCGGCACGACCTTGACGACCCGGTGCGTGTGGGCGCCGACCTGCTCGGCGACCGGGATGATGTTCTTGTTGTTGGGCAGGATGACGACCTGGTCGGCGGGGACCGCCTCGACGGCGGCCAGCAGGTCGGCCGTCGAGGGGTTCATCGACTGGCCGCCGGCCACGATGCCCTGGACGCCGAGACTGTAGAAGATCCGCTTGATGCCGTCGCCGGCGGCCACCGCCACCACCGCCGTGCACACCGGCTCAGTGACGTGCGGGGGCACCTCGACGACGTCGGACACCGCGGCCTCGCGGACCCACCGTTCCTCCTCGACCTCCTCGAGGAGGTCGGTCACCCGGATGTTGCGCGGCCGGCCGGCGTCGAGGGACGCCTCGATGACGGCACCCACGTCGTCGGTGTGGATGTGGCAGTTCCAGATGCCGTCCCCGCCCACGACCACGATGGAGTCGCCGAGGCCCGCCCACACGTCCTTGAACGCGGGGATCGCCTCGTCGGGCGCCTCCAGGAAGTACATCACCTCGTAGCGGAGGTCCGCGATGGCGCCCTCGGCGTCGTCGACGGTGTGCTGCACGATCCGGGCGTCGGACCGCACGGTGCCCTCGCCGACCCGGGGCTCGGGCACGGGCCGGCCGTCGACCACGTGGGCGAGCGCGTCGAGCAGCAGCAGGAGCCCGGTGCCGCCGGCGTCGACGACGCCGGCCTCGGCCAGCACGGGCAGGAGGTCGGGGGTCTGCGCCAGCGCGTCGGCCCCGCCGGCCATGGCGGCGTCCACGACCTCGACCAGCGTGGCGGTCCCGCCGGCGAGGCGGGCCTCCGCCGACTCCGCGGCGACCCGGACCACCGTGAGGATCGTGCCCTCCACCGGGCGCATCACCGCCTGGTAGGCCGCCTCCGTCGCGGCCCGCAGCGCCCGGGCCAGGGTGGGGCCGTCGCAGCCGCCGGCCTCGCCGACCACCGTCACCAGCCCCCGGAGCACCTGCGACAGGATGACGCCCGAGTTGCCCCGGGCCCCCATGAGCGATCCGTGGCTGATCGCCGTGCACACCGCGGCGAGGTCGTCGCCGGCGGCGTCGACCGCCTCGCACACCGACGTCAGGGTGAGCGACATGTTGGTGCCCGTGTCGCCGTCGGGCACGGGGTACACGTTGAGCCGGTTGATCGGCTCGCGGTGGGCGGCCAGCGCCTCCTTGTAGCACTCCACCACCGCGCGCAGGTTGGTGGCGTCCAGGTGGTCGAGCGCGGTCACGGAGGTGGATGCTAGGTGACGCGCCGCGGGGGTCCGAGGCTGCGGCGCACCCGGCGGGCCCCACCCGTGTCCCCCGGGCCTCCGCCACCGGGTCGTCGTCCAGCTCGATGGGCGGCACAGCACGGGCACGACCCCGACACACGCATCGACACACGCATCGACACGCTCACCGACACGCTCACCGACACGCTCGCCGGCACACGTCGGGCGGCGAGTTGTGACCCCCGCGGTGCCGCCAGTAGAGTTTCCCGGCCCTAACCAGCCGAGTTCCGACTCATCAGCCAGAGGTGACGCGTCCATGGCAGCCGTCTGCGAGGTGTGCGGCAAGCACCCGTCGTGGGGCATGAGTGTCAGCCACTCGCACCGGCGTACCAAGCGCCGGTGGAACCCCAACATCCAGCGTGTACGTGCCCTGGTCAACGGCGCGCCCAAGCGCGTGCAGGTCTGCACCGGCTGCATCAAGGCGGGCAAGGTCACCAAGATCGCCCACTGATCGGCCGTCGCGGCCGAGGTGGCACCGGGCGCCCTGCGGGGCGCCCTCGTCGCGCCCGGGCACGGGTGAGAGGGACGCCCGGCGACCGTAGCGGCCCGGTGACCGGCAGTGCCCGACCGCTTTGGGCCGTCAACTGGACCGTCCGATACGGTGACAAAACTCAATCGCGAGCGCGACCAGGGGAGCCCGACCGGTGCAAGGCGTCATCAAAGCGTACGACCCGATGTCGAAGGACGGGATCGTGGTGCGAGATACCGACCTCTCCGAGGTCGACCTCGCGCCGGACGCGCTCGAGGGTTCGGTCTTCCGGCTGCTCCGCCAGGGGCAGCGCGTGATCTTCGACCTCGACGGCGAGGGCCGGGCCACGCACCTGCGATTGGGATCGGAGGTCGACATGGGGACGCCCGGTCTCGATCCGGAACGCTTCCCCCCGGGGCACGGTTCGACCTCCATGTGAGCCGGCACACCTGAGACCGCCGACCGGAGGATCATGGCTGCAACCACGAACAACCAGAAGTTGAAGGACTGGGTCGACCACTGGGCGGGCGTGTTCCAGCCAGATCGCGTGGAGTGGTGTGACGGCTCCGACGACGAGTGGGACCGGCTCACCCGAGTGCTGACCGACGGCGGCACCTTCGAACGCCTGCACGACGCCAAGCGCCCCAACAGCTTCCTCGCCCTGTCCGACCCCGGCGACGTCGCCCGGGTCGAGGACCGGACGTTCATCTGCTCTGCGTCCCCGCGCGACGCCGGCGCGACCAACAACTGGCGTGACCCGGCCGAGATGCGCGACGAGCTCACCGGCTTCTTCACCGGAGCGATGCGGGGCCGCACGCTCTACGTCGTGCCCTTCTCGATGGGGCCCCTCGGGTCGCCGATCGCCCACATCGGCGTCCAGCTCACCGACTCGGCCTACGTCGCGGCCAGCATGCGGATCATGACCCGCATGGGCCAGGGCCCGCTCGACGTGCTGGGCGACGACGGCGAGTTCGTGCCCTGCATCCACTCGGTCGGCTACCCGCTCGTCGATGCGGACGGCAACGCGCGGGCCGACGTGCCCTGGCCCTGCGACGCCGACAACAAGTACATCGTCCACTTCCCCGAGACCCGGGAGATCTGGTCGTACGGCTCGGGCTACGGCGGCAACGCTCTCCTCGGCAAGAAGTGCTTCGCCCTGCGCATCGCCTCGACCATGGCGCGCGACGACGGCTGGCTGGCCGAGCACATGCTGATCCTCGGCGTCACCCCGCCCGGCGGCGAGAAGCGCTACATCGCGGCGGCCTTCCCCTCCGCCTGCGGCAAGACCAACATGGCGATGATGATCCCGACCCTGCCGGGGTGGGAGGTCGAGACCATCGGTGACGACATCGCCTGGATGAAGTTCGGCGACGACGGCCGGCTCCACGCCATCAACCCGGAGGCCGGCTTCTTCGGGGTGGCGCCCGGCACCGGGGCGGACACCAACCCCAACGCGATCGCCACGCTGCACGGCAACTCGATCTTCACCAACGTGGCGAAGACCGACGACGGCGATGTGTGGTGGGAGGGCCTCTCGAAGCCGCCGGACCACCTCATCGACTGGCGCGGCAACGACTGGACGCCCGACAGCGACGCGCCGGCCGCCCACCCCAACTCCCGGTTCACGACCCCGGCCGCCCAGTGCCCGTCGATCGCCCCGGAGTGGGAGGACCCCGCGGGGGTGCCGATCTCGGCCGTCCTCTTCGGCGGCCGCCGCGCGACCAACGTGCCGCTGGTGACCGAGTCGTTCGACTGGGAGCACGGCGTGTTCCTCGGCTCGATCATGAGCTCGGAGACCACCGCGGCCCAGGCCGGTGCGGTCGGCAAGCTGCGGTTCGACCCGTTCGCCATGCTCCCCTTCTGCGGGTACGACATGGGCGACTACTTCGGTCACTGGCTGGAGATCGGCCGGGCGACCGACCCCGACAAGCTGCCCAAGCTGTTCTGGGTCAACTGGTTCCGCCGCGACGAGGACGGCGGCTTCCTGTGGCCCGGGTTCGGTGACAACAGCCGTGTCGTCAAGTGGATCATCGAGCGGGTCGAGGGCCGGGGCGAGGCCGTCGACACTCCCATCGGCCGCGTGCCCAGCCCCGAGGCGATCGACACCACGGACCTGGACGTCACCGAGGCCACGCTGGCCAAGCTCCTGGAGGTCGGTCACGACTCGTGGCGGGCCGAGCTGCCCCAGCTCGACGAGCACTACAAGACGATCGGCAACACCGTGCCCGCCGCGCTGCGCGAGCAGCTCACGTCGCTCGAGAAGCGGCTCGCCGGCGGCTGACGCCCGGCCCCGCGGGGCCCTCGACCGGTCCCCGGCGCCGCCCTGCGGGGCGGCACCGGCGCGTCCGGGCGGGTTCAGGAAGCGGCGGGCGACCCGAAGTCGGCCATCTGGCCGAGGATGGTGACCGCGTCGCCCGGCGCCCGGTAGCCCAGGTCGCGGTAGACGGCGGCCACGTTGGCGACGAACCGCTCCGCCTCGCCGAGGCTCCGGTAGGGGCCGAGGTCGATGTCGCGGGCGGCCGCCAGCGGGTCGAGGCCGGCTGCGGCGCGTGGCGCGACCTCGCGTTCGACGAAGGCGAAGTAGTCGCGCTGCGCCCCGACCTCGGCCACGCCGCAGACGGGTCCGTGACCGGGCACGACGGTGTCCGGCGCGAGCGCGACGATGCGGTCGCACGCGGCGGTCCAGTTGGCCACCGGACCGGCCCAGACGATGGGGTGCCCCCCGTTGAACAGGATGTCGCCGGTGAACACGACCCCGGCCGCGGGCAGGTGGACGATCACGTCGCCCTGGGTGTGCGCGGGGCCGACCTCGATCAGGTGCACCTCGGTGCCGCCCACCCGGAGGGTCAGCTCGCCGTCGAAGACGGTGGTCGGCGGCACGACCTCGATGCCGTCGAAGTCGAAGGCGCCGAACATGGTGCGCACCAGGTCGCCGGCCGGTCCGTCGGGCGGGGCGGCGACGAGCGCGGCCAGGAGCGCGGGCGGCAGCTCCGCCATCTCCTCGGCGCAGCGGCGCGAGCCAACGATCTCGGCCTCGCGGACCAGCTGGTTGCCCCAGCAGTGGTCGCCGTTGGCGTGCGTGTTCACGACCACGTCGAGCGACGCCGCGGCGGGCGTGGCCCGGCGCATGGCGTCGAGCATCTCACCGGTGAGCCGCAGGTCGAAGAGGGTGTCGACCAGGAGCGAGGCGTCGCCGTCGACCACCAGGCCGGCGTTGCTCCATCCCCAGCCGCCGTCGGGCTGGAGGTAGGCGAACACGCCGTCGCCGATCTCGTGCAGACCCTTGGTGTACCCGTCGGTGGCCATGGCGCCATGACAGCAGATCAGCCGCCTCGTCGCGGGTCATCGCCCGCGGCCGCGCCGGCGGCGGCCCGCGACTCCCGCGGCACGACACCTGAGCAAAGTTGATTGCATAGCACTCAACTTTTGTGTATCATCTAGTTGGTGATGGCCCTGGGGTCCGTCCTATGGGTCGGTCCGACGGGCCAGTCTCCGCTGTCGTCTCTTGCACGATGCCCAGAGGAGGTTCCCGAGATGCTGATGCGCTTCGATCCCTTCCGTGAGGTCGACCGGTTCGCCGAGCAGTTCGATCAGGCGTTCCGCCGGGCGGCCAGCCCCGTGCCCATGGATGCCGTGCGGCACGGCGATCGCGTCTTCGTCAACCTCGACCTGCCCGGCGTCGACCCGGACGCCATCGACGTGACCGTCGAGCGCGACGTGCTCACCGTCACCGCCACCCGCCGGTTCGAGCGGTCCGAGGGCGACGAGGTGCTCGCCAGCGAGCGCCCCCAGGGCACCCTCGCCCGCCGCATCCTGCTGGGCGAGAGCCTCGACACCAGCCGCCTCGAAGCCGCCTACGACCACGGTGTCCTGTCGATCACCATCCCGGTGGCGGAGCAGGCACAGCCCCGCAAGGTGGCGGTCGGCGGCACCCATGCCCGCACGGCGATCGAGACCGACGCCCGGGACGAGACGGCGTCGCCGACCTGACCACGGCACGGTCGACGGGCGCCCGCACCCCCGGGCGTCCGTCGACGCGCCGGGAATCCGTCGTGCCGCAGCGTGGTCACGTTACGATCCGTGGCCAGCCCGGCGGCACGAGGGAGGCCCGTATGGCAGTCAGCGCGTACATCCTCATCCAGACCGAGGTCGGCAAGGCCGCCCAGGTCGCCCAGGAGGTGGGGGGTATCGACGGCGTCGTGTCCGCCGAGGACGTGACCGGCCCCTACGACGTCATCGCCCGGGCCGAGTCGAACTCGGTCGACGAGCTCGGCAAGATGGTCGTCAGCCGGGTGCAGATGATCGAGGGGATCACCCGAACCCTCACCTGTCCCGTCGTTCACCTCTGATCGGCGCACGTCTGATCGGCGCACGTCTGATCGGCGCGCCGCGCGTCACCGGTTGGGCCCGACCACCATCGCCCGGATGGCGAGGCCCATGAGGAACAGCCCGCCGAAGCCGTAGAGCAGGTACCGGTGGGCCGCCACCTGCTGCCGGTAGCTGTACACGATGCCGACGGTGGCGAGGGCGACGAAGCCGTAGAACATGTGGAACTGCGGCGCCTCCCGGTCTTCGGTCGTCACCAGCAGGACGCCCAGCAGCACCTGGACGACGATCGCCACCTCGGCCGCCGCGGTCGACCACCACAGCGCCGGCTTCCTCCAGGCGGGCCGCCCGTGGGCGACCAGCGCCCAGCCGCCGACCAGGCCGTTGCCGACGACGACGACCCACGCCCACCATTGGTGGGCGTCGTGCAGGCTCACCCGGTGCGCTGGGTGTCAGCCGCCGTGGCCGGGCGAGGTCGTGGACACCTCGTAGGACCACAGCTCGCTCGACACCGACACCGGTCCCCCGTGCGGGGCGGGCCGGTCGGCGCCCTGGTGGCCGTGGCCGAACGCAGGGCTGTTGACCCACGCCTGGAACGCGTCCTCGTCCCGCCACCGGGTGATGACGAGCCACGTGTTCCGGTCGTCGGTCGGCTTCAGCAGCTCGAAGCCCTCGAACCCGTCCTGGTCGTCGACGGCCCCCGCCCGGGCGGCGAACCGCTTGCCCAGCTCGTCGCCGGAGCCCTCGGGCACGGTGATGGCGTTGATCTTGATGACGGTCGGAATCTGCCCACGCTCCTCGTGATGGTTGCGTCGGCGACGCTAGTCAGTGCCGTCCCGGTGTGGCCACACCCGCCGGCCACTCGGTGCCGCACGGCGTCGCGGCGGTCCGGCGCCGTCCCCCGAACGCGGCTGACCGACCGCCGACCGCGGTCTAACCTGGAGGGGCCCCGCGTCAGCTGGGGCAGGTCGGCGAAGGGGGACCGCGGGTGGCGAGGGAATCGGTCGATCCGACCACGGAGGTCGTCGAGATAGACACGAGCGTCGCCCACGCGGCGCGCATCTACGACTACATGCTCGGCGGCACGACGAACTTCACGGTCGACCGCGAGACCGCCGATCACGCGGCGGAGGCCCTCCCCGGCGGGTTCGACGGCGTGCGCGCCGGGTTGCAGGCCAACCGGGCCTTCCTGGGCCGGGCGGTCGATCACCTGGCGCGCGACGTCGGGGTCCGGCAGTTCCTCGACATCGGCACCGGCATCCCCACCGAGGGCAACGTCCACGAGGTCGCGCAGGCGATCGCACCCGAGTCCCGCATCGTCTACGTGGACAACGACCCGATCGTCCTCGCCCATGCGCGCACCCTGCTCACCGGCACGTCGGCCGGTGAGACCCTCTACCTCCACGGCGACCTGCGCCAACCGGATGACATCCTGCGCCGCGCGGCCGAGGCGCTGGACCTCGACGCGCCCGTCGCCATCCTGCTCGTGGCCGTGCTGCACTTCATCTGCGACGCCGACGACCCGGCCGGGATCGTCCGCACCCTGCTCGACGCGGTGCCGGCGGGCAGCCACCTCGTCCTGTCCCACGTCGCGAGCGACGAGCGCGTCAGCGTCGCCGAGCTGGACAGGGGCACCGAACGGCTCAACCGCAGGGCGGACGAGACCTACGTCACGCGCTCGCGTGACACGGTCCGTGACTTCTTCGCCGGGCTCGACCTGCTCGACCCCGGCCTCGTGCACGTCCACGACTGGCGCCCTGCCCCCGACGCGGGCGAGGGCTATGCCGGCTGGTCGCTCCCCGTGTACGGCGGGGTGGCACGCAAGCCGTAGGCCCGCGGCGCCGGGGCCGCGCCTAGGCCCGGGCTAGTCCTGGGCTAGCCCCAATACCGTTCAGTTAGTGGTGAGGATGGTTGCGGTGGGTGGTCCGGTCGGTTGGGGCCAGTGGGCGTGGCGGGCGCGTTTGACGTGCCATTTGGGCATCTTGCGTTTGATGAGCCGGGGGTTGGTCCGGCGTCGTCGGCGGGGGTTGAGCCGGGCGCAGAGCTGGGCGAGGGCGTGGCGCCAGGACCGGTCAGTGGCCGGAGGGGGAAAAATCGCGCGCCTGGGCGAGCGAGCGGCGGGTGATACGCAGCGCGGCGGTGAAGCTGACCCGGTCGGGGTCGACGTGTGCGTGGTGGGCGGCTTCGAACATGAGGGTGCGGATGGCGTAGTGGCAGCACAGGTGCCCCCAGATCTCTTGTTCGACCAGGGCGGGGGACTTGGAGCGCAGCACGGTGTGGGCGCCGCGCTGGTGGGTCTTGAGCTCCGCGAACGCGGTCTCGATCTCCCAGCGCTGCGCGTACGCGTACGCGAGGTCGGCGGCGGGGGCCTCGGCCGGGTCGAGGAGGGTGGTGAAGAGCCGGTAGGGGCCGGAGGGATCGCCGCGGCCGTCGTCGATCTCGTAGTCGATCACCCGGATGGTCAGCGGTTGGGTCTTGCGGCCGGCGTTGCCGCCGGGCCGGAACTCGGCCAGCCAGGAGCCGTCCTCGAGGGTCTCGATGGGGCGGGGGGCCATGTTCAGCTTGGCGCGCCACAACAGGTCGGCGCCGGTGGCGGCGGCTCGCTGCCACAGCGGGAACCCGCAGAACCCCCGATCAGCAAGCACCAACATGCCCGGCCCTAGCCGGTCCACCAGCTGCTGGGCGAGGGTGTTCTCGCCGGTCGTGTACGGGCCCACCTCGGCATCGAAGATCACATGGGTGCCGCACTCGGCCACCGCCACCACCCGGGCCTGCGGGAACGCGGAACGCTCCCCCTTGTTCACCCCCGGCCGGCCGAAGTGCTCGTCGTTCGCCTTGGTGTCGGCCACGTCCAGGTTGGTCCCGTCGATGGCCACCAGCCGCCGCCCGGCCAGCCACGACCCCGGCGTCTCCGGTGTGGCCAACGGCTGCGCGACCCGCCTGAACAAGGCCTTCACCGGCTCGGAGCCCAGCCGGTCGCGGGCCTGGAAGATCGCCGACTTCGACGCCAGCGCCACCGGGACGGCGTCTGGGTCCGGGACCGCCCACGCCATCCCGTCGGTCATCAGGCCCAGCACATCCTCATACGACCCCTCCGAGTGCAACGCCATCCCTACCGCGAAGTACGCCATCACCCGAGCCGGCAACGACCGATGACGCTGCTCCTTACGCTTCGTCTCCGCCAACACCTCATCGACCAGCTCCGGTGGGAACACCCTGGTCAACAGCCCAACCGAGACCAGATCCGACAAGCGCCGCTCCGACTCCGGCTTCTTCCATCCCGCGCGAGGCACCCCACCAAACTACACCCATGTACTCTTAACTGAACGGTATTGCATCTAGCTGGGGTCTTCTGTGCCCCCGGCAGGACTCGAACCTGCGGCCTACCGCTTAGGAGGCGGTCGCTCTATCCACCTGAGCTACGAGGGCGCGGTACGACGCTAGCCCGGTGTCCCGTCGATGCAGGCCACGATGTTCCGGGCGAAGCCCTGGTACAGGGCGATGACGTCGGGCATCGTGC
>DASSGC010000766.1:0-10480 GCA_035693765.1 Acidimicrobiales bacterium | reverse complement strand
GTTCCAGGCCCTCGGCATGGTGTCCGGTGGGATCGACGCCGACGCCGCGGCTCTCTTCGATCGAGCCGGGCTCCGGTGCCACGAACTGCTCGGCCTTCAGATCGGCGAGGACCCGGCCGCAGCCGCGGCTGCGGCGGAGGGTCTGGCTGCCGACGCGGCTCGCATCCGTGCGTCGTGGGTGCTCGTGACCTTCCAGGTACCCCTCACGACCGAGGTCCGCGGGACCGTCGCACGGTGCGCGGCGACGTTCGAGCAGGCTGGCGCCGGCTTCGCCGTCGAGTTCAGCCCGCTCGGCCCGATCGCGACCATCGCCGATGCCCTCGACGTGATCGAGGCCGCCCAGCCGGCGAGGGCCGGGATGGTCATCGATTCGTGGAACTTCTGCCTCGGTCCGAGCACCTGGGAGGATCTCGGGAAGGTGCCCCTCGACACGATCGCCTACGTCCAGTTCGCCGATGCGCTCGCTCCTCGGGGCGCGCTCGACCTCGAGGAGGCGATGCGCCGGCGGGCCCTTCCGGGCGAGGGAGTCCTGGACGTCGAGCGCTTCGTCCGCACGTTGCGCGACCGCGGCTGGGACGGCGTGGTGAGCATGCAGGTGCTGAGCGACGAGCTCAGGCGCCTGCCCGTCGACGACTACGCCCGGCGGGTGCACACGGCCGGCGCCCGATACTGGCAGTAGGCTGTCGGAATGAAGCCGGGCGCCTTCGACCTCCACGCACCGACGTC
Organism: Acidimicrobiales bacterium; assembly: GCA_035693765.1. Classification (GTDB taxonomy): domain Bacteria; phylum Actinomycetota; class Acidimicrobiia; order Acidimicrobiales; family VFJN01; genus ZC4RG19. Next base: position 9,754 of record DASSGC010000766.1, on the reverse strand, counting down.
CGTCGACGAAGCCGTCGCCCTGCTCGGCGAGCTCGGGGACGACGCCAAGGTCCTCGCCGGCGGCCAGAGCCTCGTACCGATGCTCTCGCTGCGCCTCGCCTCGTTCGGCCACCTCGTCGACGTCGGCCGCATCGCCGAACTGCGGAGTGTGGGCTTCGACGACGGCACGGTGACGGTCGGGGCGACCACGCTCGACGCCGTGGTGGAGCACGATCCCGAGCTGGCGTCGACGCTCCCGCTCCTCGCCCGGGCCACGCCCCTCATCGGCCACTTCCAGATCCGCAACCGGGGGACCGTCGGGGGATCGATCGCGCATGCCGACCCCGCCGCCGAGTACCCGGCGGTGGCGCTCGCCCTGGGAGCGGAGATGGAGGTCGCGTCGGTACGTGGCGTTCGCACGATCACCGCCGATCGCTTCTTCGAGGGCTACTGGACGACCGCGATGGATGCGGACGAGCTGCTGGTCGCCGCCCGCTTCCCGACATGGGAGGGGCGGTGCGGCTTCGCCGTCCGGGAGTTCGCCCGCCGGTTCGGTGACTTCGCCATCGCCGGCGCGGTCGTGGCGGTCCGACTCGGTGCTGACGACCGGATCGACCATTGTGCCGTCGGGCTGCTCGGCCTGGGTCCGACGCCACTGCGAGCCACCACGGTCGAGAAGGCGGTGGTGGGTCAGGGGACCGAGGTCGCGACGGACGAGCTCGGCCGGCTGGCCGTCGCCGACCTCACCGACGTGCCGTCGGACCTGCACGGCTCTGCGAGCTACCGCCGGCGCGTCGGCGCCGCCATGGTGAGCCGAGCCTTGTCCGACGCGATCAGGGAGGCGATCGATGCGTGAGACGGTGGTGCGGATGGTCGTCAACGGCGAGCCGCACGGAGCGATGGTGGAGGCTCGTCAGACCCTCGCCGACCACCTTCGTGAGGCGTGCGGGCTCACCGGTACGCATCTGGGCTGCGAGCACGGCGTGTGCGGCGCCTGCACCGTGCTGGTCGACGGTGCTGCCGTCCGGTCGTGCCTCATGTTCGCGGCGCAGGCCGACGGCACCGAGGTCACCACGATCGAGGGCATCACCGGCCACGACGGGAGCCTGAACCATGTACAGGAAGCGTTCCGCACAGCCCACGGGCTGCAGTGCGGCTTCTGCACCCCCGGGTTCGTCGTCTCCGTGACGGCGTACCTGCGCGACCACCCCAACCCCTCGGATCACGAGATCCGGGAGGCCCTTTCCGGGAACCTCTGCCGGTGCACCGGTTACCAGGGAATCATCGAGGCGGTTCGGCAGGCGGCTGCGGCGGGGCGTGGGGCATGACGGCCGGCGCTCGTTTCGTCGGCCAACGGGTCGCCCGGCACGAGGATGCCCGCTTCCTCACCGGTCGCGGTCGCTACATCGACGACATCGTGGTGCCCGGCACGCTGCACGCCGCGTTCGTTCGCAGCGACGTCGCCCGGGGGCGGATCACCGCCCTCGACACGTCAGCGGCGGCGGGGATGCCCGGTGTCGTGGCGGTGCTGACAGGGGCGGAACTGGGCCCCCTGCTCCACGACCACAAGGTGGACGACGAGCCTCCGGGTCGCGACCGGCCGTTCCGCCTGTTCGCCGAGGGGGACATGCGGTACGTGGGTGAGCCGATCGCCATGGTGATCGCCGACTCGCGGTACCTGGCGGAGGACGCCCTCGAAGCCGTGGTCGTCGACGTCGACATCGAGGAGCCGACCATCGATCCGGTGCGGTCGTTGGATGCGAGTGCGCCGGTCGTGCACCCCGACATGACCTCCAACGTCTACAACGAGGTGCCGGCGGCCGAGAACCCCGAGCTCGCGGCGGTGCTCGCATCAGCGCCGGTGGTCATGACCGAGACCTTCCGCCAGCACCGCTACGCCACGGTGCCGATGGAGACCCGGGGCCTGCTGGCGAGCTGGGACGCCCACCGCGACGAGCTCACGCTGTGGATCTCCACTCAGGGTCCGCACAGCGTCCGGGGCCAGATGGCTCGGGTCCTCGGCGTCGACGACAGCCAGGTGCGGGTGATCATGCCCGACGTGGGGGGTGCGTTCGGCCTCAAGATGCACACCTGCCGGGAGGAGATCGCCACGGTGCTCGCGTCGCGGGCGCTCGGTCGGCCGGTGAAGTGGATCCAGGACCGGAGGGAGAACCTGGTCGCCGACGAGCACTGCCGTCACGACCAGGCCACCGTCACCATGGCTGCCGACGACGACGGCACCCTGCTCGCCGCGCAGGTCGACTTCCTCGAGGTCTCCGGCGCCTACCCGGCAGCGGGCGGCAGCGCTGCGGTGTTCACCACGATGCTGTTCCCCGGGCCCTACCGGGTGCCGGCCTACGCCGGTTCGGCGAAGACGGTGCTCACCAACACCGCACCGCGCGGCGCGTACCGGGGGCCGTGGATGATCGAGACCGTGGTGCGGGAGCAGGCGCTCGACTGCCTTGCCGCCCGTCTCGGTATGGATCCGCTCGAGCTGCGGCGCAAGAACGTCATCCACGAGGACGAGTTGCCGTATGCCATGCCGACCGGGCTGGTCTACGACCAGATGACGGCACGTGCGACGCTGGAGCAGGCCGCCGAGCTCATCGGTTACGCCGACCTCCGCCGGCAGCAGCAGGCGTGGCGTGAGGAGGGGAGGCTGATCGGCATCGGGATCGCCCTGTTCGCCGAACCCACCGCCATGGCGTTCGGGCACATGAGCACCGATGCCACGACGGTCCGGATCGGTTCCAACGGCCGGGTCGACGTCGCTCACACCGGGGCCAGCCATGGGCAGAGCCTCGAGACGACCGTGGCCCAGGTGGTCGCCGACGAGCTCGGTGTCGCCATCGAGCAGGTCCGCGTGATCCAGGGCGACACCGACGCCACACCCGTCGGCCCAGGGACCGGCGGCAGCAGGAGCGCAGTCATCCTCGGCACCTCGGCTCGCATGGCGGCCATCGAGGTCCGCGAGCGCATGTTCGCCATCGCCTGCCAGCAGCTCGAGGCCGCGCCCGAAGATCTGGTGGTGGCGGATGGCGTCGTTCACGTCGCCGGGACGCCGACGAAGGGCATGACGATCCGCGACATCGCGCAGATCGCCTATGCCGCCCCGGGGGCGCTTCCCCCGGGTACTCCTCCGGGCCTCGAGTCCCAGGCGCGGTTCACGCCGGACTCGTGGATCACCTGGTCGAACGCCTGCCACATGTGCCTCATCGAGGTCGACCGGGAGACCGGCGCCGTCGAGATCCTGCGGTACGTCGTGAGCGAGGACTGCGGGCCGATGATCAACCCGAACGTGGTGGAGGGGCAGATCGCCGGCGGCGTCGTGCAGGGCATCGGTGGGGTGCTCTACGAGCACCTGCCGTACGACGACGCGGGCAACCCGTTGGCGGGCACCTTCGTCGACTACCTCCTGCCGACGGCGACCGAGGTGCCCACGATCGAGTACGGCCACGTCGAGACGCCGTCGCCCACCAACCCGGGCGGGTACAAGGGTCTCGGCGAGGGCGGAGCCATCGGTTCACCACCGGCGGTGATCAACGCTGTCGCGGACGCGCTCGCACCATTGGGCGCACAGGTCCGGTCCCAGCCGCTCGGCCCCGCAGACATCGTCGCCTTGCTCGAGGAGGTGGGCGCATGACCGAATCCGACCCCGGCTACGAGTACGTCCTGCACTGCCCGTGCGGCACCCGGCTCGCCGGCGCCACCGAGGACGAGATCGTCGAGGTGGCCTTCGCCCACCTGGCCGAACAGCACCCGGACATGGCCGATTCCTACGAGCGCGAGCACATCCTCTTCATGGCGCAGCGCTACCGCCGCTGATCGACCGGCCCCGCTATCCGGCGGACGCGAACGTGGGGCGCTTCGGGTTCGCGCTCTTCGGCGGGAGGGGCGCGTACACCTTGCGCAGCGTCCGCACCGGGCCCTCGAGGGTCACGTTCGGTCGTGCGTGCTGCACGGCGATGTTGTCCCACGCCACCAGGTCCCGCTCACGCCAATCGTGCTCGTAGAGCACGTCGTCGCGGTAGAGGTGGGCGAACAAGCGCTCCAGCAGCGCCTCGCTCTCGTCCCTGGGCATCCCCTCGATGCCCACGGTCATCTGCTGGGACACGTACAGGACGGTCTGACCGGTGCGGGGATGGGGGAGGGCGACCGGGGTGGTGCGTGTCGGGATGTTGTCGAACTTGGTGACCAGCACGTCGGGGTCGCCGGCGGCCCGCTGGGCCTCGTCGTGGCCCTGGATCGCTACCAGATGCTCGATCTCGGCCCGCAGGTCGTCGGGCAACGTGGCCCAGGCGTGCGTGGCGCTGGTGAAGATCGTGGGTGAGGCCGGCTGTTCGATCTCGACGCCGTAGAGCGAGAGAACCCTGAAGGTGTGCTCGGACCACATCATGTCCGAATGGAAGAGCAGACGGCCGAACGGTGCGCCGCCGTTCTCCTCCTTGTTCGACACGTAGAAGGCCTCGCCACCCGCACGCCCGGTCGCCAACTCACCGGGCTGGAGCGGGCCCATGCCGATGAGCATCCGGATGATGTCGGCCTGCTGCGTCTGATCGATGTCGATGTCGCGGAACACCAGCACACCACGCGAGTCGAACAGTGAGCGGAGCCGAGCCTGGGTGGCCTCGTCGTCGAGGGCGTCCTGGGGGTCGAGCCCCGTGATCTCGGTACCGAACGCTGGCGTCAGCTCCCGGAGCTGCAACTCGGCCATGGTCCTGCCTCCCGGTTCCTCACGTGCCGCGATGGAGCCACACAGTACCGCACCCGGCCGCAGTTTGACAGTTGGCTGACAGTTTTTCGGTCAGCGGCCGGTCGAGGCCGGTTCCCCGGTGCCGACGCCGACGACTCCCGCCTCGACCAGCTCCCCGATGGCGTCGTCGTCGTAATCGTGCTCCCGGAGCAAGGGGGTGGAGTGCTCGCCGAGGTCGCAGAAGGGAAGCGCCACGCTCGGCGTCCCCGACAGCTGCAGCACCGGCGCGTAGCGCCAGTACGGCCCGCCCAGGCTCGGGTGCTCGACCTTCGTCATCATCCCGATGGCCTGCGCGTGTGGGTCTTCGTAGAGGAACGCGAAATGCGAGGCCGCATCCGCCACGACGCACCCGATTCCGCTCGCCGGCAGGCGGGTCTCCCACTCGTCAGCGGGGCGGGTGAGGAACACCGGCTCCAGCTCGGCCTCGAGGGCGGTGCGGTGCTCCGTCCTCGCCGAGGCGGTCGAGAAGCGCTCGTCGGCGGTCAGGTCGTCGCGCCCGATGGCGTCGCAGAACCGGGCGAAGGCGTCGTCGTCGCCCGCCGCGAGCATGATCCATCGAGGTTCCGGGTTCCCGTGCGGCAGCTTCGCCGACGCCTCGGTCGCGGGCGCGCACTCGTACAGCCGGTGGGTGGCGCTGGTGCCGAGCTGGCGCCGGTCGACAGCGGATCGTGGCGGCTTGCCCTCGTAGGCCAGCGCATCCTCGTAGTTCAGGTAGATGTTCGAGACGATCATCGACGACTCGACCTGCTGCCCCTCGCCGGTGCGGTGCCGGGCGAAGAGCCCGAGGACCATCGCTGCCGCGTGGCCGGCGGCGGCCACCGGGTCGGCGCCGCTCTCCCGCAGCGGCGGGTTGCCCTCGCCCGTCTGGTGGGCGGTCTGCCCGGCGAACGCGGCGATGACCGGGTCGATGGCCGGTTGCGCCGCATGGGGCCCTGTCGAGCCGTAGGACGCGGCGTACTGGTAGACGAGCCGGGGGTTGACGCGCCGAAGCGTCGCCTCGTCGATCCCGAGCGCCTCCGGCACCCGGCCGCGGAAGCTGTGCACGAACAGGTCGGCGCCCGCCACCAGGCGGTGGATGATCTCCCGGCCCCTCGGGTCCTTGAGATTGAGGGCGATCGACTCCTTGCCCTGCATGGCCCGCACCATGTTGTTGTGGCCCAGCGCCGTCACCGGGTCGCCCCCGCCGCGTCCGAGGAGGCGGTACGGATCACCCGCCACCGGCTCGATCTTGATGACCCGGGCGCCGAGCTCGGCGAGGAGTGCCGTCGCGAACGGCGTGGCGTAGTAGTACGCGGCCTCGACGACCGTGATGCCGTCGAGCGGTCCACGCAGCTGGCGGGTCGTGGAGGGATCGACCTCCCTCGGAACGACCGGCTCGGCTCGCACCTGCGCGCGGTGCTCGCCCGGTATCGGCGCCGGGCTTCGCACCTGACCAGGAGCTCCCGTGAGCTTGGCGAGGGGTCCGATCTGCCGGACGCGGCCCACGCGGGGGTCATCGAAGTCGACCAGGTTGGCGGTGGCCTCCAGCTGCGGGTGCCGCAGCGCCTGCTGCGTCGTCTGGATCACGTCGGCGCAGACGTTGCCGTTGGCGAGGTAGAGCTCGATCCACTCGGTCGACGTCTTCTCCTTCATCCGGGCCTGGAGCCGCTGGACGAGCTCGACCTTGGCCTCGTCGTCGGGGAAGCGCCACGGCGCCCCCGCGAACCGTTCGTCGTCCCAGATCCACTGGAACCCGATCGCCTCGATCCACGCTGGGAAGAAGTGCGGCTCGGACAGCGAGTGCATGATCCAGCGGCCGTCGGCGCACTGGACCAGCATCCCGGTCAGGGTCACCTCACGGGGATCCCGGTGGTGGGCGAGGGGGTTGATGGCGTCGGGGACCGTCTCGGTCGACGACGCCCGATCGACCGGCAGCTCCTCGCCTTCACGCAGGAGCCAGCGCACCTGCGGGTTCTGCCGGCACGTGATGGCCATCAGCATGCTCACGTCGATCCGCTGGCCCCGGCCGGTCAGGTCGCGAGCGCGAAGGGCGGCGAGCGCTCCCTGGACGGTGAGCATCCCAGCGAAGTACGACGCGTCGGGGCACGAGCGGAAGATGGGCCGCTTGCCGTCCTGCTCCCAACCCGGCTGGTCACGGAAGATGCCGGCCTTGGCCATCACCAGGGCGTCGTCTGCGGGGAGGTCGGCTTTGGGTCCGGTGGTGCCGAACCCCGAGATCGAGCACACGACGAGGGCGGGGTAGGCGTTGGCCAGGGCGTCGTCGTCGAGTCCCCGGTCGGCCGCACGACCCGGTCCCCAGTCCTCCACGAGCACGTCGACACCGGGCAGCAAGCGGTGCAGCTCGGCGCGATCGGCGCCGTCGTCGAGGTCGATGGTGACGCTTCGCTTGCCGCGGTGCAACAGCAGGTACTCGGGTGCCTCCTCGTGCAGGGACCCTTCGACGCCGATCGGCTCGACGCGGATCACGTCGGCGCCGAAGTCGGCGAGGACCATCGTGGCGAGCGACCCCGCGGCCCCTCGGCTGCAGTCCAGCACCCTGATCCCTTCACAGGCTCCCTGCATGCTCCTCGCCTCCGACAGCAACGTGACAGTGCGCTGACACTAGTCTATGGCCCATGGTGGAGCCGGGGGGTACCCTCGAAGATCTGCGAGAGGCTGTGCGTGACTGGTGCGCGGCGCACGTGCCGAAGGGCTGGCGGGACGAACAGCGCGGGGTGAGCCATCGGGAGCTCGTCGAGTTCCTGCGGTGGTGGGGCACCGAGCTGCGCGGTTCCGGGCTGCTGGCGCCGCACTGGCCGAAGGAGTGGGGCGGAGGGTTCAGCGTCCCGGAGCAGATCGTGATCGCCGAGGAGCTGGCTCGCGGCGACGCCCCGCGGAACGCGCTGTTCCACGTCGCCATCTTCAACGTCGCACCGACGCTGTTCCACAGTGCCACGCCCGAGCAACGGGCCCGGTTCATCCCGGGCATCCGCGACGGCGAGGTCTGGTGCCAGGGATACTCCGAACCCAACGCAGGGTCCGACCTCGCCAGCCTCCAGACGCGGGCCGTGCGTGACGGCGACCACTACGTCGTCAGTGGGCAGAAGGTGTGGACCAGCTGGGCGAAGGAGGCGGACTGGTGCATGCTGCTCGCCCGCACCGATCCGTCCGAGGCCAAGCACAAGGGCATCAGCTGCCTGGTCGTCGACATGCGTTCCCCGGGGATCGAGGTGCGTCCGATCCGGCAGGCGTGGGGCCCTGCCGACTTCAACGAGGTCTTCCTCGACGATGTCGCGGTGCCGGTCGAGAACCTCATCGGTCCCGAGCACGGGGGGTGGGGCGTCGCTCAGGGCACGCTCGCCGCCGAACGGGCGATCGCCCTCCTCGAGATGACCGAGCGGCTGCGGTGCCGTGGCATCGAGGCAGCCATCGCCCAGGCGGCCGCATGGCGGCTCGATGACGGCCGGCCGGCGCTGTCGGACCCGGCCGTCCGTGAGCAGCTCGCTGAGTGCTACGCCGGGGTGCACGTCGTGCGCCACGTGCTCAACGAGATGATCGACGGCGTTCTTCGAGGGGCCGATGTGAGCGGCACCTCCTCGGTCATGAAGGTCCTCTACAGCGAGCTGCTCCACACCTTCACGCAGCGAGTCACTGACCTGCAGGGACTCGCCGGCCAGGTCGACACCGGCGTGCTCGCGTGCGCCGGCTGGGAAACCGGGTTCTGGATGAACGACTACATCCACTCGTTCGGCTGGATCATCGGTGGTGGGACGAACGAGATCCAACGGAACGTCATCGGCGAGCGCATGCTCGGTCTGCCGCGGTAGGGGCGGGCGATGGGTCTCTCCCGAGAAGAGCGGCAGGAGCTCCGTGCGACCGCCCGCAGGCTCCTCGGCCGGACGTCGCCGCCCGAGCGGGTCCGTGAGGTCGTCATCCAGCCGGCGGGCCACGATCGCGACCTCTGGGCCCAGATGGTCGCTTTGGGCTGGACGTCGATCCACGTCGACGAACGCCACGGAGGCGCCGGGTGCGGCTACGCCGACCTTGCCGTCGTGGTGCACGAGCTGGGGCGCGCCCTCACGCCGTCGCCGTTCCTCGCCAGCGCGGTGCTCGCCACCGGGGCACTGTCGCTCGCCGAGCACGAGGCTCTTTCGGCTCCGCTCCTCGCGTCCCTGGTCGAGGGCACGTCGACCGGCTCCGTCGCGTTCGCCAGCGAGGGCGGCAGCTACGCCCTCGACCGCCTGACGACGACCTGGAAGCCGGCGGCGGGATCCGTGCGGCTCGACGGCGTTGCGGGGTTCGTCCTCGACGCCGATCTGGCCGACGTGCTCGTGGTCGCCGCCCGCAGGGACGACGGGACCATCGCCGCCCTCGCCGTCGACCGCGCGACACCGGGCCTGCGCGCCACACGGGTGCCCACGGTCGACGAGACCCGTCGTCTGTTCACGGTGACCTTCGATGGCGTGACCGTCGGGGCTGACCGGCTGCTGGCGGAGCCCGGCCCCCGGACCGAACTACTGCTCGACCGCGTGCTCGCCCTCGGCGTCGTCGCCGCAGCCGGCGATGCCGCCGGCGCCGCCGAGCAGGCCCTGGAGAGCACGGCCGAGTACGCCAAGGCGCGCGTGCAGTTCGGCAGGCCGATCGGGTCGTTCCAGGCGGTCAAGCACCACTGCGCCAACATGGCGATCGCCGTCGAGGCGAGCACTGCAGCTGTTCGTGGCGCGGCGGACGCACTCGACGGGGACCCGGCCGGGTGGGCGACGGCGGCGGCCATCACCGCGTCCTACGTCGGCCCGGCGTGTGCGGAGGCGTGCGCCCTGGAGCTGCGGGTCCACGGCGGGATCGGCTTCACGTGGGAGCACGACACGCACCTGCACCTCAAGCGCGTCAAGCTCGACGAGGTCCTGTTCGGGTCGCCGTCCTGGCACCGGCGCCGGCTGGCCGACGCCGTCTTCCCGTCCCCCGTCGCGTCGTGAGCAGAGACCGGAGCGAGGAGAGGAACCGATGACCGCCACCTGGAGCGGCAAGCAACCCCGAGCGCTG
>DASSGC010000765.1:0-3130 GCA_035693765.1 Acidimicrobiales bacterium | reverse complement strand
AGCGGTCGAGGTTGACCGAGCCGAGCTGGGCCGACATGAGCACGCCGCCGACGCCGGCGATGGCCGCCGACATCATGAACACCGACAGCTTGAGGCGCACGACGCTCATGCCGAGGGTGGCGCAGGCCGCCGGGCTGTCCTTCATGGCCAGCAGCATCTGGCCGAACGTCGAGCGCCGGACCGCCACGACGCCCAGGTACAGCACGGCGAAGATGATGGCCAGCAGGACGATGCGCGAGCCCTCGGTGTCGAACCCCGGCACGTCCAGCTCGTCGACGGCCACCGACCCGGTGCCGAAGATGCTGACGTGCACCGGGCCGACGTCGACGTCGCGCAGCCCGAAGATCCACTGGTCGAGCAGCATGGCGAAGGCGGCGGTGGCGAGCGCCAGGTAGATGCCCGCCAGCTTGAGCGTCGGCAGCGCGACCAGCGCCCCGACCAGCCCGGTGACGACCGCGGCCACGACCAGGCCCCAGGGGTCGCCGCCCTGGCCGTGGTGGGCCATGAGGATGGCGCCGATGCCGGCGAAGCTCATCTGGCACAGCGACAGCTGCCCGGCGAAGCCGACGAGCGGGACGAGCGAGAGCCCGATGACCGCGACCGCCACGATCTTCTGGAGTCCGACGGCGTCGGGCTCCGAGACGATCTGCGCGGCGACCGCGCCGGCGGCGACGAACAGGGCGGCGGTGGCGAGCGACCCGGCCCACGGCGGCCGGGGCACGATCTCGCGGGTGGTGCGGGAGCTGTGGCCCCGGAGGCGGCCCTGGGGCAGGGCCAGCAGCACGACGAACAGCACGATCACGGGGATGGCGAACCGGAACTGCGCCAGCAGGATGCGGTCGGTGGGCAGGTAGGCCAGCGCGTAGGCGTCGAGCAGCCCGAGGAGCACCGCCCCCAGCGCGGTCATCGGCAGGCTGCGCAGCCGGCCGATCATGGCCGCGGCGTAGGCGTTGACGATCATCAGCGCCAGGTTCACGTGCGACAGGCCGACCGACGGCGCGATGAGGATGCCGGCCAGGGCCGCCGTCGTGCAGCCGATGGCCCAGGCCAGCATCGCCGAGCGGTGGGGCCGGGCGCCGTTGAGCATCGTCAGCGCCCGGTCGTCGACGGCCGCCCGCATGGCGAGGCCGGCCCGCGAGCGGAACAGCAGGATCCGCAGGCCGAGGGCGAGCGCGACCGCGACCACCAGGCCGGCGAGGTCGTGCCAGGTCACGTTGACGCCGAGGATCTCGACGGACTCGTTGCCCCAGAACCGTGGCAGGGGCCGGGCGACGTCGGGTGGCCACACCCACAGCGCGACGCCGAGCAGGGCGGCCAGCAGGCCGATGCTCACCACGATGCGGCCGGTGTCGGGCGCGTCGTACAGGCCGCGCATCACGACCCGTTCGATCACGACGCCGAGCAGCGGGGCCAGCACGCCCAGCACCACGAGCAGGGCGAGCGGCGCCGGCCAGTCCCAACCGAAGCGGAGCTGCCAGTACGCGAACGCGCCCAGCATGCCGATGGCGCCGTGGGCGAAGTTGAAGATGCCGGTGGTGGTGTAGGTGAGCACCAGGCCGCCGGCCGCCACCGCCAGGATCGCGGCGCCGGCCAGGCCGGTGATGGTCGCTTGCAGGAACTGGTCCATGGCGGGCGCCTGCGGCTAGGCCGCGGGCTTGGGCACCCCGTAGTCGTGGGTCAGCTCGATCACGTTGTCCGGGTCACAGTTGTAGATCCCGTCGTTGGGCTGGGTCAGGCCCTCGTCGTAGGTGAACCCCTCCGGGGTGACGTGGATGATGAGGCTGCACTGGTGGGCGACCGCGTTGCCCGGGGTCTGGGGCGAGTGCAGGCCGCCGGCCGTCCAGTCGGCCTGCGCCGCCGCCCGCTCGAGCAGGCAGGCCCGGGTGAGGTCGGCGCCGCAGTCGTTGGCCGCGGTGGCGAACAGCAGGAAGGCCGACATGGCCTGGAGACCGAGCATGGCGGTCTTCCCCTGCGGGTTGTAGCGCTGCATCATCTCGAGGTAGTCGGCCATCGCCGGCACCGTGTCGGCCATGTCGAAGGTGGGGTAGGGCGAGCGCATGTAGGTGGTCTCGCTCACGCTGGAGCCGCCCTCCTGCGCGAACTTGGCGTCGTAGTAGTTGGGCTGCAGGTGCGTGAACGTCGGGTACCACCCCTCGGTCTGCATGGCCTGCTGGAGCGCCACCATGTTCTCGGGCTCGCCGATCATCTCGAAGGCGGTCACGCCCTCGTCGCGCATCTTCTGGACGAAGCCGCGCCAGCCGGTCTCGCCGAGGGGCCGGTACTGCTCGTCGAACACGACGTCGAAGCCGAGCGACTCGACCATCTCGATGGTCTGGTCGTGGACCGTGGCCGGGCCGTCGAGGTTGACCCACAGGATGCCGAACTTGGTGGCGTCGGGGAACTTCTCCTGCATCCGGCGGTAACCGGCCGCGGGGATCTCGTAGACGGGGTTGGGCACGGGCTGCACCTGGAGGTCGGCCACGCTGGCGGCAGGGGTCACGACGTAGCCGGGGACGTTGGGCAGGCCGCAGTCGACCCGGGCGCCGTTGTCCTGGGCGTCGAACACGCCGCCGCCGCCGACCAGGGCGAAGTCCTGCTGGCACGCCTCGCCGATGCGCTGGCCGTACTCGAACAGCTTGGCGTCGAGGTCGTCGATGACGACCTGGCGCCCGCCGATGCCGCCGTGCTCGTTGCACCAGGCGGCGAACGCCACCCCGGCGTCGTACATCTCCTGGGTGAGCCCGGGGCGCTCGGCCGAGCCCTTGTCGGTGATGGTGCCGAGGCGGATCTCGTCGCCCGTGAGCCCGGTCTCGGTGGCGGCGCCGGGCTCACCGTCCGAGCACACGGCCTCGAGGTCGCCGAAGCTGCCCCGGTCGAGGCGGCTGTCGGTGGCGCCGGCCGCGGCCGTGTCGGGCGCCTGCCTGCCCGTCCCGTCGGCCGACGAGGCTGCGTCCCCGACCTCGGTCTCCTCCGGAGCCCGGGTGCACGCGGCCGCGACGAGCGCCAGGGCGGCGACCAACGCTACGGCGTGACGTTTTCTCACTTGCCCCTCCATCCCCATCCCCACGCGTCGGCCGTGGCGAGCGCCCCATCCGCTCGGCCGAGGTAGCGACGGGACGGGAGCATTAGC
>DASSGC010000764.1:0-16761 GCA_035693765.1 Acidimicrobiales bacterium | reverse complement strand
CGCTGGAAGGCCCCGAGCGGCAGACCGGAGTGAGCCGGTCCGATGCTCGGGGCCAACCTTCGGCAGGCGGCTCTGGCGACTCTCCCCGGCGGCGCCCGCCGGTTCGAGTGCCGGTCACCCGGGGAGCAAGCTCCCGGCGTGACCCGGAGCGCTGTCTGCGAGGTGTTACCCCCTCATCAGCCACTCCGTCGGCTACCTACCGATTCCCCCACGAAGTCGGATTCCCCAGCCCGCCCTCGTGAGGCCTGAGCCTCGCTCGAACGTGCTGCCGGCCCGTACTGCCGTGCTGGATGTTCACGATGATGCGGATCGCGAAACCCCACGTCAAGGGCTATTTCGCAATCCCCAGGGTCGTCCCCAGACATTTCCCGTTCATCCCCAAGCAGCGCCGCGTTCTTCACAGGGTGGTCACAGGTCACCCACAGGGAGCGACCCCCGGACGCGGTGCCCGGACGCCGGCACGCCGCGCACTAGGTTGACCCCATGGCAGGAGGTGGACACGGAACCCGGGCGGTCGTCGCCGCGCTGCTCGCCAACCTCGGCATCGCGCTGGCGAAGTTCGTGGGGTACCTGCTCACGCAGTCGGCGTCGATGCTGGCCGAGAGCGTGCACTCGGTGGCCGACTCGGGCAACCAGGCGCTGCTGCTGCTCGGCGGCCACAAGGCCAAGCGGGCGCCGACCGAGGACCACCCGTTCGGCTACGGCCGCGAGCGCTACTTCTGGTCGTTCGTCGTCGCCCTCATCCTGTTCAGCGTGGGCGGCATGTTCGCCCTGTACGAGGGGGTGGCGAAGGTGCGCCACCCCCACGAGCTGGAGTCGGTGCCCATCGCCATCGGCATCCTCGTGTTCGCCATCCTGCTCGAGTCGCTGTCGTTCCGCACCGCCGTGGTCGAAGCCAACCGCACGAAGGACCCGAGGCTGGGATGGTGGTCGTTCATCCGGCGGTCGAAGTCGCCCGAGCTGCCGGTGGTGCTGCTGGAGGACCTCGGCGCCCTCATCGGCCTGGTGCTGGCGCTGATCGCCGTGTCGATCGCCCACGTCACCGACGAGCCCGTGTGGGACGGGATCGGCACGATGTGCATCGGGGCGCTGCTGATCGTGATCGCCGCGGTGCTCGCTGCCGAGATGAAGGGCCTGCTCATCGGCGAGTCGGCGTCGGAGGCCGACCGGGCGAAGATCGCGGCCACCATCGCCGCCGAGCCGGGCGTCGTGCGCCTCATCCACGTGCGGACGCAGCACATCGGCCCCGAGGAGCTGCTGGTGGGCGCCAAGATCGAGCTCACGAGCGGGCTGTCGGTCGCCGAGGCGGCCGCGGTCGTCGACCGGGTCGAGACCAGCGTGCGCCGGGCGGTGCCCGCGGCCCGCATCATGTACCTGGAGCCGGACGTGTTCCGCACGGCGGTGCCCGACGACGTCGGCGCCGTCACGGCGCCGGACGAGCCGGCCTCGGTGTCCGGGCAGGCCGAGCCGAGCTGACGTGGCCGACACGCCGGGGTCGAGCGCTCGCGACATCGGCAAGGCGCAGCTCGAGCGGCTCGGCCGGGTGATCCGCGAGCAGCGGACGCTGGCCGAGCTGTCGCTGCGCGAGCTGGCCGCCCGCACGAACGTGTCGAACCCCTACCTGTCCCAGCTCGAACGGGGGCTGCACGCGCCCTCGGTCCGGGTGCTGAAGGCGATCGCCAAGGCCCTCAACATGTCGGCCGAGGCGCTGATGGTGCAGGCCGGGATGCTGGACGAGCCCGCGCCGGGCCGCGCCCCCGGCGTCGTGGACGCCGTGCGGGCCGACCCGCTGCTCACCGATGAGCAGAAGGCGGCCCTGCTGACGGTGTACCGCAGCTACGTCGACCGCAACGCCGGCTGACAGTGCCCGCCCGGCGGGCGCCCGGGGTCAGGCGCGCCCCGTCAGGCGGACCTGGTCAGGCGGACCTGGTGGCCTTCGTGGCCTTCGCCGCCTTGGGGGCGGGCGTGGCGGGCGCCGAGCCGACGAGCGGGGCGACGGTGGCGGCGACGGCCTTGACGAGGTCGTACTGCGCGGCGAGCAGCGCGGTCACGAACTCGTACTGCGAGTCGATGACCTCGGTGGGCCGGGGCAGCCGGTCGGGGTAGGTGAGCTTGGGGAGGCGCTCGCCGGCGAGGTCGACGCCCTTGCGGACGTACTCGACGACGGGGCCCTGCAGGTCGCGGACCGCGTCGACGACCTTGGACTCGGCGTCGGTGACGGTGGTGAGGAGTGTCATGCGCTAAGTATACCTAGCGAACGCTTGATGCACCAGGTGAACTCCGGCACACACGGGCACAAAGCCGACCCACCAAGTCGACTTTTCGTGGGCCGGATCGCTAGGCTCCCGAGCGGGCGCCCGACCAGCAGATCGTCCACCCGAGACCGGGCGTCCTGGAGGCAGACACATGGCGATCCGACTTGGTGACGACGCACCGAACTTCACCGCCGAGACGACCGAGGGCACGATCGACCTCTACGACTGGAAGGGCGACAGCTGGGCGGTCCTGTTCTCGCACCCCAAGGACTTCACCCCGGTGTGCACCACCGAGCTCGGCCGTGTCGCGGCGCTGAAGCCGGAGTTCGACAAGCGCAACGTGAAGGTCATCGGCCTCTCGGTCGACGGCATCTCGGACCACGAGGGCTGGGCACAGGACATCGAGGACGTCACCGGCTCCCGGCTGAACTTCCCTCTCATCGGCGACCCCGACAAGAAGGTGGCCGACCTGTACGACATGATCCACCCGGCCGCCAGCGACACGGCCACCGTCCGCTCGGTGTTCGTGATCGGCGCCGACAACAAGGTGAAGCTGACCCTCACCTACCCCGCGTCGACCGGCCGCAACTTCGACGAGATCCTGCGGGTCATCGACTCGCTCCAGCTCACGGCCAAGCACAAGGTCGCGACGCCCTCGGACTGGAAGCAGGGCGAGGACGTCATCATCGTGCCGGCGGTCTCCGACGAGGAGGCCAAGGCCCAGTTCCCCGAGGGGTGGGAGACCAAGAAGCCCTACCTGCGGGTGGTCAAGCAGCCGAGCTGAGCCCCCGCCGGGTGCCGTCCCGCCGGCGGTGCCCGCACGGGCGCGCCCACCGGGCCCACTACGCGGCGCGGTGGGCGCCGTCGCGTCGGTAGCCGAGCAACGGTCGCGGTCGGACCGTTAGGTTTCCCCCGTGGCTGCGACGCGAACCACCCGCAACACCTCGGGGGTCCCCGCCATCGCCGCGGGCACGGTCCACGCCACCAAGGTCTACGGCCAGGACGAGACGGCCGTGACGGCGCTCGACGACGTCACGGTCGGCTTCCCGGCCGGGCGCTTCACCGCCATCATGGGCCCGTCCGGGTCGGGCAAGTCGACGCTGATGCACTGCACCGCCGGGCTCGACTCCCTCACCTCGGGCCAGGTGTTCATCGAGGGGGTCGACCTGGGCCGGCTCTCCGAACGCAAGCTGACCAAGCTGCGCCGCACCCGGGTGGGCTTCGTGTTCCAGGCGTTCAACCTGGTGCCCACCCTCACCGCGCTGGAGAACATGACCCTGCCCCTGGCGCTCGCCGGGCGGGACCCCGACCCCGACTGGCTCGACCACGTCATCGACACCGTGGGGCTGCAGACGCGGCTCGGCCACCGCCCGGCCGAGCTGTCGGGGGGGCAGCAGCAGCGGGTGGCGGTGGCCCGCGCCCTGGTGAGCCGGCCCGCGATCATCTTCGCCGACGAGCCCACCGGCAACCTCGACAGCCGCAGCAGCGCCGAGATCCTCGAGTTCATGCGGGCCGCCGTCGACGACCTCCGCCAGACGATCGTGATGGTCACGCACGACCCCGGCGCCGCCGCCCACGCCCACCACGTGCTGTTCCTCGACGACGGCCGCATCGTCGGCGAGATGCCCCAGCCCTCCCCCGCCGCCGTGCTCGATCGCATCAAGGCCCTCGACCGGACCTGACGCGCCGATGCTCCGGCTCTCGCTCCGCGATCTGCGAGCCCACGTGGGGCGGTACGTCCTCACCTTCCTGGCCGTCGCCATCGGCGTCGGCTTCGTCGGCGGGGTGGTCACCCTCACCGACACCATCGACCGCACGTTCGACGACCTGTTCCGCGGCCTCGGCGCGGGCACCGACGTCGCCGTCCGGGGCGTGGGCCAGTTCGAGCTGAGCGCCCAGATGGGCGGCGGCGTCCAGCGGCCCCGCATCGATGCGTCCCTCGTCGAGCGGGTCGCGGCGGTCCCCGGCGTGGCCTCGGCCGAGGGCTTCGTCCAAGGCTACGTCCGCCCCATCGGCCCCGACGGGCGGCCCTTCGGCAACCCCAACTTCGGCGCCCCCACGGTCGGCACCAACTGGTCGGCCGACGAGCAGCTCAACCCGTTCCAGATCGCCGCAGGTCGCCCGCCCGACGGCCCGGGCGAGCTGGTGCTCGACAAGCGGACGGCGGACGAGACCGGCTACCGCATCGGCGACACCGTCAGCTTCCAGTCCGGGATCGGCGTCAGCCAGGCCACGCTCGTCGGGGTCGCCCGGTTCGGCACGGCCGACAGCCCGGCCGGCCTGTCGGTCACGCTGTTCGACCGCGACACGGCCCAGGGGCTGCTGGCCGAGCCGGGGAAGATCGACAGCGTCTACGCCGTCGCCGAGCCCGGCACGAGCCAGGTGGCGCTGCGCAACGCGGTGCGCGACGCCCTCGCCGGCACGGAGGTGGAGGTGGTCACCGGGCGGAAGCTCGTGGCCGACGCCCAGGCCAACTCGCAGGACACGTTCACCGGGCTCCGCACCTTCCTGCTCGTGTTCGCGCTGATCTCGGTGCTGGTCGGCACGTTCGTGATCTACACGAGCTTCTCGTTCATCGTGGCCCAGCGGCAGCGGCAGGTCGCCCTGCTGCGGGCGCTCGGCGCCAGCCGCGCCCAGGTGCTCGGGTCGGTGGTGATCGAGTCGCTCGTCGTCGGCGTGCTCGCCTCGCTCGTCGGCTACGCCCTCGGGCTGGCGCTGGCCACCGCGCTCGGCCGGGCCTTCGTGCCGGGCTCCGAGCCGGTGATCCTGCCGCGGTCCGTCGCCGTCGCCCTGACCGTCGGCGTGGTCGTGACCGCCCTGTCCGCCTTCTTCCCGGCCGCCCGGGCCTCGCGGGTCCCGCCCGTGGCGGCCATGCGCGACGTGGCCATCGACACCAGCCACCGCTCGCTGCCCCGCCTCCTGCTCGGCGGCCTGCTGGTCGCCGGCGGGGCGGTCGCCCTCGGGGCAGGGGTCGCCGGCCGGGCCGTCGGCGACCTGTCGCCGCTGAAGGTGTCCGGCACCGGCATGGTCCTGCTGTTCGTCTCGCTGATCGTCCTCGGGCCGGTGACCTCACGGCCGGCCTCGCTGGCCCTCGGCCTGCCGCTCCCCGCCATCCGGGGCGTCGTGGGGCGCCTGGCCCAGCAGAACGCGGCCCGCAACCCGAAGCGCACGGCATCCACGGCCGCGGCGCTGATGATCGGCCTCGGCATCGTGTCGCTGTTCCTCGTCATCAACGCGTCGCTGCGCGCGTCGCTCGACGACATGGTCGACAACCGGTTCCGGGGCGACGTGGTGATCGACAGCGGCACCGGCATCACCGGCGGGGGCCTGCCCGGTGGCATCGCCGAGGAGGTGGCGTCGCTGCCCGAGGTCTCGTCGGCCAGCGGGATCAGGTTCGGCTTCGCGTCGATCGACGGCAGGACCGAGGGCATCGGCGGGCTCGACCCGGCCACCGCGTTCGACCTGTTCGACGTGGCCGTGGTCGAGGGCGACGTGGCCGACCTCGACGCCGACGGCATCGGCGTGTTCGACGACAGGGCCCGCAGCGAGGGCTGGCGGGTCGGCGACACCCTGCCGGTGACGTTCGGCGAGACGGGGACCCAGGAGCTGACGATCGCCGCCCTGATCGACAGCCGCGACCTCACCGGCACCTACGTCATGAGCACCGACGCGTTCGACCGGTACGTCCCCGAGGCGGGCGACAGCCAGATCTGGATCCGTCTCACCAGCGGCACCGGCATCGACGACGCGCGGGCCGCGCTCGAGCCGCTGATCGCCCCGTTCCCCTCCGCGGAGATGCAGGACCTCGACGAGTTCAAGGACGCCGTCAAGAGCCAGTACGACGTCATCCTCGTGCTGGTCAACGCGCTGCTGCTGCTCACCATCCTCATCGCCATGATCGGCATCGTGAACACGCTCATCCTGTCGGTGGTCGAGCGCACCCGGGAGATCGGGCTCACCCGGGCCGTCGGCGCGACCCGGGGACAGGTCCGCTCGTCGATCCGGTGGGAAGCGTTGCTCATCGCCACCATCGGCCTCACCGCCGCGCTCGCCCTCGGCATCTTCTTCGGGTGGGTGCTGGTGCGGGCGCTGGCCGACCAGGGTTTCCGGGTGTTCGCGCTGCCGACCCTCCAGCTCGCGGCCTTCGCCGCCGCCACGGGCCTGCTCACGCTGGCGGCGGCCGTCGTGCCGGCCGCCTGGGCCGGGCGGCGCCGGATCCTGGCCGCGATCGCCGACCGCTGAGCGGCCGAGCGGATGGGCGCTCGCCACGGCCGACGCGCGGGGATCTGGCAGGGAACCACCAGCTCGACAGCTCGGCCGACCGGCAACGCAGCGCGGTGACACGCGCCGGCGTGACCCATCCGCCCGCGTCCGGTCCGGCCACACTGTGCCATGGCCCTCGATCCCGCGGCCCTGCCGCCCGCCGTCGCCGGCTTCGCCGCCGAGCGGCACCTCGCCACCCTCACCACGCTGCGGCCCGACGGCACCCCCCACGTCGTGCCGGTCGGGTTCACGTGGGACGCCGGCGCCGGGCTGGTGCGGATCATCACGTTCGCGTCGTCGCGCAAGGTGCGGAACCTGGCGGCCGGGGGCCGGGGCGTCGTGTGCCAGGTCGATGGCGGCCGGTGGCTGACCTTCGAGGGCGAGGCGACCGTGACCGCCGAGTCGGCCCGGGTGGCCGAGGCCGTCCGCCACTACGCCGAGCGCTACCGGCAGCCGGGCGAGCGGGCCGACCGGGTCGCCATCGAGATCAGGGTGGACCGGGCGATGGGCCGGGCCTGATGGCCGGCTACTCGGGCACGCCGCTGGCGCGCAAGCTCGGCATCGGCGCGGGCGACCGGGTGGCGCTGCTGGGCGCCCCCGAGGGCTTCGCCGTGCCCGACCTGCCGCCGGGCGTGTCGGTCCACCGCCAGGCCCGGGGCCGGTTCGCGGTCGTGCTGGCCTTCCACACCCGGCGGGCCGAACTGGCCCGGCGGTGGCCGGCGTTGCTGCGGGCGCTGGAGGTCGACGGCGGCCTGTGGGTGGCCTGGCCCAAGCGGGCCTCCGGCGTCGCCACCGACATGACCGAGGACGTCGTGCGCGAGGTCGCCCTGCCCACCGGCATGGTCGACAACAAGGTGTGCGCCATCGACGCGACCTGGTCGGGCCTGCGCCTGGTGCTGCGCCGGGAGCTGCGGGCGGGCAGGACGAGCGCCGCCGGCTGACCGGCGACGTCAGGGCTTGCCCGGCTCGGGGCTCTCCAGGATGATGCGCGGGCCGCGGTCCCAGGTCACGTAGCCCCAGAACCAGTTGAGCAGGACCGACAGGCGGTTGCGCAGGCCCGCCACGTACAGCAGGTGGAGGCCCAGCCAGGCGAACCACGCGATCGTGCCCTTCAGGTGGATGCGCCCGGGCAGCTCGGCCACGGCCGACCGGCGGCCGATGGTGGCCATGGTGCCCCTGTCCCGGAACCGGAAGGGCTGGGTGGGCTTCACCTCGAGCCGCCGGGCGATCTGGCGCGCCACGTGGGCGCCGCCCTGCATGGCCACGGGTGCGAGCTGGGGCAGGGGGGCGTCGCCCCTGGCGTCGACCGAGGCGGCGACGTCGCCGACCGCCCACACGTCCTCGAAGCCGGGGACGCCGAGGTCGGGAGCCACCTCGACCCGGCCACCCCGCGTCGTCGGCAGCCCGAGCGCGGCGGCCAGGGGGTTGGCCCGCACGCCCGCGGCCCACACGACCGTCCGCGTGGGCAGCACCTCGCCCGACGCGAAGCGGACGTGGTCCGGCGTCACCTCGGCGACGCTCTCGCCCAGCCGCACCTCCACCTGGCGGGCCCGCAGGGTGTCGAGCGCGGCCCGCTGCGAGGCCGGCGAGAACGGGGCGAGCACCGCGTCGCGGGCCTCCACCAGCACCACCCGGGCCCGCCCGACCGGCAGCGACGGGTAGTCGCGCCGGAACACGACGCTGAACAGCTCGGCCAGCGCACCCGCCGTCTCGACGCCCGTAGGCCCGCCGCCCACCACGACGAAGTTGAGCTCGCCCTCGTCGATGACGCCGGGATCGGCGTCGGCGGCCTCGAACCGGCTGAGCACGTGGTTGCGGACGCGTACGGCGTCGTCGAGCGTGTACAGCGGGGTGGCGTGCTCCTCGGCGCCGGGGACGCCGAACCAGGTGGCGACAGCGCCGAGCGCCAGCACGAGGTGGTCGAAGGGGACGGTGCGCTGATCGGCGAGCGTGAGCCTGCGGGCGTCCCAGTCGACGCCGACGACCTCGCCCTTGCGGACGCTCAGGTTGCGCTGGCGGTGGAACAGGCCCCGCACGGGGTGCGCGACGTCCGCGTCGTTCAGGCCCGAGGTGGCCACCTGGTAGAGCAGCGGCTGGAAGGTGGTGAAGTTCTGCCGGTCGATGAGCGTGACCTCGACGGGCAGCCTGTCGAGGCCGCGGGCGACCGCCAGCCCGCCGAACCCGGCGCCGACGATCACGATGTGCGGTCGGACTCCCATGCGATCCGGACCTCCTGCCGCCATGGGCGAACTTTGTGAACACCTTCACGAACACGGTAACCGGGATCGGTGTTCCCGGGCCGGGCATTCCCGGCCGGGCATTCCCGGGCGGGCATTCCCGGGCGGCTGCGGGACGCCGTGCGACCCACGTCCCCGAACCGACCGGGGTCAGCGGCCGGCGAGGGCGGCCTGCACGCGCGCCCGCAGCTCCTGTGGGCTGAAGGGCTTCTTGATGTAGTCGTCGGCCCCGGCCTGGAAGCCGCGGCTGACGTCGTGTTCCTGCACCCGGGCGGTCAACAGGATGATCGGGATCCGCGCCGTCGCCGGGTCCTGCCGCAGGTGCTCGGTCACCTCGTAGCCGTTGAGCTGCGGCATCATCACGTCGAGCACCGCCAGGTCGGGCAGCTGCTCCTGCGCCAGCCGCAGCGCCTCCGCCCCGTCCCGGGCCGTGAGGACCTCGTAGCCGTCGCGCTCCAGCCGTCGCACCACGAGCGCGAGCACGTCCTCGTCGTCGTCGGCGACGAGCACCATCGCACCCTGGTCGTCCATGCCATCACTCCTGGTCGTGGTTGCCGGCGTCGTCGTGCGGGGGTGAGGCGAGCGGCAGGGTGACCGTGAAGGTGCTCCCCTCGCCCTCGACGCTGCGCATCGCGACCGAGCCGCCGTGGGCCTCGACGATCACCTTGCTGATCGACAGGCCGAGGCCGATCCCGGGGATCTCCTTCGAGGACGCGATCGACGAACGGGAGAAGCGCTCGAACACGTGCGGCTGCTCGGCGAGCGGGATGCCGAGTCCCTGGTCGACCACCTCGATCACGGCGTCGGCGCCCGCCCGCCGGAGCGTGACCTCCACGGGCCCGCCGTCATGGCTGAACTTGACGGCGTTGGAGATGAGGTGGTCGACGACCTGGCCGAGCCGCCGGATGTCGCCCCGCACCGTTCCGACGGGCTCGACCCGCGCCGCGATCCGGATGTCGCGGCCCTTGGCCGCCGGGCGCGCCGCCGCGATCGCCTCGTCGACGACCGCAGCCAGGTCGACGCTCATCAGGGTCAACGGCAGCTTGCCCGCCTCCACCTGGGCCACGAACATGAGGTCGTCGACCAGGCGGAACAGGCGCCGCGCGTTGCGGTCGACGACCTCCAGGTCCGCCAGCTGGTCGGGCGTGAGGTCGCCCGCGGTCCCGGCCAGGAGCTCCTCCAGGTAGCCGAGGATGGAGGTGAGCGGCGTCAGCATCTCGTGGGACACGAGGGCGAAGAAGTCGTCCTTCACCGCGGCCGTCTCGTCCTCGGCGCGACGGGCGTGGGCGAACTGCGCGACGAGCAACGCGATCGCGTCCAGCGTGGCGATGGTCCGGGGGCTGGGCGGGCGCTGCGAGGTGTGCAGCAGCTCGATCACGCCCAGCAGCTCGGGGCCGAGCGTGATCGGTACGGCGAGCGCCTCCGACAGCCCGGCCTCCTGCGCGGCGCGTACGTGGGGGTCGAGCGGGTCGAGGTCCGACAGCAGCGCCCACTCGGGCAACCGGCTGGCCACGGCGCGACGAACCACGCCGGCCGGAGGGCCAGGTGCCGTCTGCTGCGCGCGCGCCGCCAGGGCCGGTGCCTCGAACGCGCGGTCGAACCAGGCATCGGCGCACCGGACGTCGCTGCCGGCCGCGACCCAGTAGAGGCCCACCTCCCACCCCAGGCCGGTGGCGAGCGTGTGCGCGAGGTCGGGGATGAGGTCGTCGGACCCGCCGGCGGTGAAGGCCCGCATGACCGAGTGTCGTGCGACGAGCGCCTGCTGGCGCTGCTCGGCCCGTGCCTCCACGCGGCGCAGCTCGTCGGTCCGCGCCTCCAGCTCCCTGGTCTTGGTGGCGAGCGCGTCGAGCAGGGCGACCTTCGACCGCAGGGCGTGGGCCTCGCCCGGCTCGCTGACGACGTCCACGGCGCCGAGGTCGTACGCCTCGGCCAGCGCGTCGCGGGGCGCGGCCGTGGCCTGCCCGACGAGGAGGAGCACGGGGGTCCGGCGAGAGCGGTCGTCGGCACGGATGGCCCGCACCACCTCCAGCAGGTCGGCGTCCGCCGCGCCCACGTCGACCACGACGAGGCCGGTGGCGGTGGGGTCGTGCGAGATCTCCTGCAGCGCCTCGCGCCCGGTGCTCACGGTGACGGTCTCGTCGACCGACCGCTCGAGGATCGCCGCCAAGCGCCGAAGCTCGGCCCGGTCGTCACCGACGACGACGGCGCGACCCGGGCGGGTGGGGCCGACGTCGCCGGGGGTGTCGTCCATCGGGCTCTCCCAGTGGGCTCTCCCACGTCCGCCGAGCGTACCGTAGACTCACCGAAAGAGACATGAAGATCACTTCCAGTGCTTGTCCCCCGGGGAAGCTCCCACGTCCCTCGCCCACTCCCGCCGGGCTGGCGTGGACCGACCCGGGCGTCGACCGGCCCGGTCGCTGACGGCCGACCATGTTCGCCGCCGCCCGCGCCCGGGAGCTCCGCAGTCCCCACGTGCCCCGCAGCCGGCTCGGCACGTGGTGGCTGAACGCACCCGTCCGGCGGAAGATGCTGAGCGTCGTGCTGCTGATCGCCCTCGCCTGCGTGCCGGCGATCGCCGTCGGGCTCGCCCTCGACACACGCCTCGCCGATGCACGCGACGACATCGGGGCGCTGTCGCGCGCGGCCGCCGATCTCGACGCCGTGCACGACTCGCTGATCGTCGCGACGTCCAGCATGCAGGACTACATCATCCTCGGCTTCCGCGACCCGCGGTACGTCGAGCGCTACCGGGCCGCGGCCGAGTCGATCCCGGCCGAGCTCGCGACGCTCGCCGACGGCCTGCCCGCGGACCTCGCACAGGCCGAGCGCGAGCTGGCCGCGTCGGTGGGCACGCTGCTGACCGCCCTCGACACGCTGTCGACCAGGACCGCCTCGCTCGATCCCTCGCAGGGCATCGGCTTCGACCTCGACGTGCCCGGCGCCGAGCAGGTGCTGGCGGAGATCGTGAGCAGCCTGGTCGCCACGAGCGACGCCTACGAGCAGGTGGAGATCCTCGACAACCAGATCAACGCGGAGATCGACGCGCGGCGCGAGGACGTCGACGAGCTCCAGTCCCGCCTGGTGTGGGCGACCACGGCCGGCATCGCGGCCGCCCTGATCGCCGCGGCCCTGGGCCTCTCCGTCGTCACGAGCGGGATCGTCCGGCGGATCGAGCGCGTGTCCGACAACGGGATCCGCTTCCTCGAGGGCGAGCCCCCGCTCCCGGCGGCACCGTCGACGGACGAGATCGGGCGGCTGGCCGAAAAGGTGTTCTCCGCCGGCGCGCTCCTCGAGTCACGGCGGGCCGAGGCCGAGGCCGCCACCCGGGCCAAGGACGAGGTCCTGTCGCGCGTCAGCCACGAGCTCACGACCCCCCTCACCACCATGATCGGGCTCGGCCGGCTCCTGGCGGACGACCCGGACCTGGGGCCCGAGGATCGCGAGGATGCGCAGCACATCGTCCGGGCCGGGCACCAACTCCACGGGCTGATCCAGGAGATGCTCGACATCAAGGCCATCGAGGCGGGCAAGCTCTCCCTCGTCATCGAGCCCGTGCCCGTCCACGACGCCGCCGACGACGCCATCCACCTCGTCCAGCCCGCGGCCGGCAAGCGCTCGATCGCCTTCCACGTCGACTGCCCGGACGACCTGGTGGTGGCGGCCGACCGTCGCCGGCTGCGCGAGATCCTGCTCAACCTCCTGTCCAACGCGGTGAAGTACAACCACGAGGGCGGCCGCATCGACCTCACCGCCCGCCGCCGGGACGGCATCGTCCACGTGCGCGTCACCGACACCGGACCCGGCATCTCGCCCGACGACCAGCGGCACCTCTTCGAGCCCTTCGAGCGCCTCGAGGCCGCCACCAGCGACATCGAGGGCAGCGGCGTCGGCCTGTCCCTCACCCGGCACGTGGTCGAGGCCATGGACGGCGCCATCGGCGTCGAGTCCACCGTCGGCGAGGGCTCGACCTTCTGGTTCGACCTGCCGGCGAGCGACGCCGGACCGGGCGCCGGCGTCGGGCCGGCGTCGGGCCGGCGGCCGGCTACGACCTGACCCGGCCCCGCCCGCCGCGGTCCACCCCGCGATCGGCCACTCGTGGTGAAAATGCCGGGCCATACACTCACGTAGAGAGGCATGGCTGTCACCCCGAGTCCGAGCGGGTCGATCATCGAGATCAGGCCGGCGCGCACGCGCCTGGGTCGCTGGTGGCTCGACCTGCCGGTGCGCCGCAAGCTGCTCAGCGTCGTCGCCGTGATCGCACTGCTCTGCGCCCCGGCGATCACCCTCGCGGTCATGTTCGACACCCGGCTCACCGAGGCGCGTGCCACCGCCCGGGCCACCGCGGCGGCAGCGGACCAGCTCAACGCGCTGCAGACCTCGCTCCTCGACGTGGTCGTACCCATCCAGGCCTACGCCGTCCTGACCTTCAGCGACGCCCAGTACGCCGACCAGTACCGCGCCGCCGCCGCGCCGATCCCGGGGCAGCTCTCGCTCCTCGTCGACGAGCTACCGCCCGACCTGGCGCAGCCCGGACGGGAGCTGCAGGCCGCGGTCGACGCGCTCCTCGGCGACCTCGATGCCATCGTCGACTTCGGCGCGAGCGGGACCCAGCCGGCCGACCTGTCCCCGGACCCGGACGTCCTCGAGCTCAACCCCGCGCTCGTCGACGTCCTGGTGTCGAGCGTGACCACCACGGCCGACGCCTACGACGCCGCCGGCCGCCTCGAGAACAGCCTGTCGGACCTGCTGGCGGACAACCGCGCGGAGGTCGACCGCCTCCAGCAGCATCTGGAGACGGCGACGATCGTCGGCATGGTCGCGGCGCTGGTGGCCGCCGCCGGCGGCACCTACCTGGTCACCAGCGGCCTCGTGCGACGCATCGAACGGCTCTCCGAGAACAGCGATCGGTTCCTGGCACGCCGGCCGCTGCTCCCCGGGCAGCCGTCGAGGGACGAGCTCGGCGAGCTGGCCGCCGTCATGCTGTTCGGCGGCGAGCTGCTCGAGACCCGCCGGGCCGAGGCCGAGGCCGCGACCCGGGCGAAGGACGACTTCCTCTCACGGGTCAGCCACGAGCTCAAGACCCCGCTCACCGCCATGATCGGCTTCGCCCAGCTCCTGCAGGAGAGCCCGGGCCTCTCTCCCCGGAACCGCGAGGACGCCGCCCGCATCGTCAGCGCCGGGCACCAACTCCACGGGCTGATCCAGGAGATGCTCGACCTCAAGGCCATCGAAGCCGGCAAGCTCGCCCTCGCCATCGAGCCCGTCCGCCTGCGCGAGGCCGTCCGGGAGGCCGCCGCCCTCGTCCGATCACAGGCCGAGGCCCGCTCGGTCACCGTCGACGCCCACTGCCCGGCCGACGCGTTCGTCGCCGCCGACCGCCGGCGCCTGGGCGAGGTCCTCCTGAACCTGCTGTCCAACGCCGTGACGTCCAGCCGCGAGGGTGGGCGGGTCGACCTCGTCGCCACGCGGACGGACGGCACCGTCCGCGTGGCGGTGACCGACACCGGGCCGGGCCTCTCGCCCGCGCAGCAGGACCTGCTCCTCGCGCCGTTCGAGCGGTTCGAGGCCGGCGCCAGCGCGATGGACGAGCGCGGGATCGGGTTGTCGCTCGCCCGGCACGTCGTCGAGGCCATGGACGGCGACATCGGCGTCGGCTCGACCGCCGGCGAAGGCTCGACCGTCTGGTTCGAGCTCCCCGCCGCCCCGACTGACGGCGACGGGCGCCCCGAGCCCGCCGGCACCGGCCGGCGGCGCGGGCGCTGATCCGCCCGGCCCGTCACACGGCAGATCGCTCGAGGTCGGCGTCGCCGCGGATGGCCACGACGTCGGCGCACGGGCCGAAGCTGCGCCGGTAGGCGACCGGGGTCGTGCCCACCATCCGCCGGAAGTGGACGCGCAGTGCGGTCGCCGTGCCGAAGCCGCACAGCTGCGCGACCCGGTCGACGGCCAGGTCGGTGGTCTCCAGCAGGACCTGGGCGTGGAGCACCCGCTGGCGGAGCAGCCACTGCATCGGCGTGGTCCCCGTCGCCGCCCGGAACCGCCGGGCGAAGCTCCGCGGGCTGAGCAGCGCACGGGCCGCCATGTCGTCGACCGACATCGGCTCGTCGAGCCGCGCCAGCGCCCAGTCGAGCGTGCGGGCGATCGGATCGTCGGTGCACACCTGCGGCAGCGGCGAGGCGACGAACTGGGCCTGCCCGCCGGCCCGCTGCGGAGCCACCACCATCCGCCGGGCCACCTTGTTCGCCACCTCGGCGCCGTGGTCGAGGCGGACGATGTGGAGGCACAGGTCGATGCCTGCCGCGGTGCCCGCCGAGGTGAAGATGCCGTCGCCGGCGTCGACGAACAGCACGTCGGGATGGACCTCCACCGCCGGGTAGGTGCGGGCCAGGTCGTCGGCCCACATCCAGTGGGTGGTGGCCCGGCGGCCGTCGAGCAGCCCCGCCTGGGCCAGCAGGTACGCACCGGTGCACACGCTCACCAGCCGGGCCCCGCGGGCGTGCGCGGTCCGCAGGGCGTCGAGCAGGTCGTCCGGCGCCTTGCCGTCGCGCTCGGGCCACACCGGCACCACGACCGTGTCGGCCTCCGCCAGGTCGTCGAGCGTGTGGGGGGTGGTGATCTGCCAGGCCCCGTGGGCCACCGGGATCGTGGAGCCGAACGCGCCGACGACCCGGAGCCGGTACCAGGGGTCGGCGTACTCCGACCGGTCTATGCCGAAGACCTCGTGCACCACGCCCAGCTCGAAGGGCGCGACCACGGAGCCGACCAGGGCGACGACCAGGTGGCCGTCCTCACGGGAGGGGCGGCCCGAGCGTTGTCCATCTGACATGCCCCATAGTTTGGCAGGATTCATTCGCACCCGCGCTGCGCTGCCACTCGCCAGGCGGGTGGACAAGGCGGAGGATCATCACATGTTCAGCGTCCATTGCCCCCGACACGGCAGCGAAGTGCTGCTCAGCGAGCGCCGGATCACCGCCATCGACCCCAGCGGCGACCACCTGACCGTGCGGTGGGTCTGCTGGTGCGGCCACCGGGGCGCACACCGCACGGGCCGCCCCCGCCGCCCCGGGATCGCCTGACGTCCCCCCGGCACCCGGTCAGGCCGACCGCCCGCCGTCGAGCGCGAGGGCCTGGCCGGTGATCAGCCCGGCGTCGTCGCTCGCCAGGTAGGCGACGGCGGCCGCCACCTGGCCGGGCGTGACCAGCCCCGGCATCAGCATCTGGAGCCGGTCGAGCAGGCGGTGGTCGGCGTCGGCCGGGATGCGGGGAGCGACCTCGGCCAGCAGCGGCGTGTCGACCGCCGCCGGGCACACGCAGTTCACCCGCACCCCGTCGAGCGCCAGCTCGACGGCGAGGGCGCGGGTCAGGAGCACGAGCCCGCCCTTCGAGGCGCAGTAGGCGGCGGTGTACGCCTGGCCCTCCAGTCCGGCGATCGAGGCGACGTTCACGACGCAGCCCTTCGTCGCCCGCAGATGGGGCAGCGCGGCACGGCACACCATGAACGGACCGGTGAGGTTCACATCGAGCGACCGCTGCCACTCGGCGTCGGACAGGTCGTCGACCCGGCCGAACTGGGGGACGCCGGCCACGTTGGCCACCACGTCGAGCCGCCCGTGGGTCGCGACCACGTGCGCGACGACGCCGTCGACCGCCGTTCGATCGGTGACGTCGCCCGCCACCACTTCGACGCCCGGCGGGCCCTCGGGGCGGAGGTCGAACCCGACCACGGCCGCGCCGTCCGCGGCCAGGCGCTCCGCCACCGCCCAGCCGATGCCCGACGCCGCACCGGTCACCAGCGCGACCCGGGTCACGACCCGTGCCTCCGATGGTGCGAGCGGCGGCGGGCGGCGGGGCGGCGGGCGCGGGCGCGGCCCAGCGGGTGGGGGATGACGTCACCGTCGGTCATGGCCGGCCAGCATGGCGCACCCCGAGCGCCGGTGCCGCGCCGCGCGGCCGGGCAGTAGGGCCGGGCGGCGACGTGCGCCGGGGCACCGACGCGGTTCTGGCGG
>DASSGC010000763.1:0-13238 GCA_035693765.1 Acidimicrobiales bacterium | reverse complement strand
GAGACGCTCGATCTGCGCGGCCGCCTCGGGACGGCCGGCGCCCCGGACGCCTCCCATGGGTGTGGTGTTGGTGACGGCGATGGCGCCGCCGGCGGCGAGGGCGGGGATCCGGTAGACGCCTTCGAGCATCTGGTAGGTCGGCCCGAGACGAACGCTCCGCCGAACCCGCCATAGGCGCCGCCGTCGCCGAGCAGGCGGCAGCGGAGCCCGGTGAAGGTCCCGTCCCGCCGTAGGCCGAGCTCGGCCCACTGGACCTGCCCGCGGGCGTGCCACATGCCACGAGGCTCTCGCCCCGGCCTTCGATCCAGGTGAGTGGTCGTCCGAGACGGCGGGCGGCGGCGAGGGTGATGGCGTGCTCGACCGAGACGCCGGCCTTCCCGCCGAACGCGCCGCCGACGTGGGGGGCGATCACCCTGAGGTCACCGGGATCGAGTGCGAGCAACGCACAGGCATCTTCGCGGACGTGGTGTGGCATCTGGGTCGCGACGTAGGCGGTCCAGCGAGGTTCCGCCGACGTCGGAGGGACCACGGCGATGGCGTTGCCCTCGATCGGGGCCACCGCGACGCGCTGGTTGACGAAGCGTCCGCGCACGACCACGTTGGCGTCTCCGAGCGGGTCGTCGTCGTCCCGAAGGCCGCCGATCAGGTTCGAGCCGAGCTCGTCGAAGAGCACGGGTGCGCCGGGGGCCACGGCGGGCTCGGCGTCGACGACGGCGGGCAGGGAGTCGACGTCGACCTCGACGGCCTCGATCGCGTCCTCGGCCTGGGCCGGGGTCTCGGCGACGACGGCGGCGACGATGTCGCCGACGAAGCGCACCCGATCGGCGGCGAGCGGGGGGCGGGCACACGCGGGGTGCAGCTCGAACATCGCCGACATCGGCTGCAGGTCGAGGTCGGCCGCCGTGTAGACAGCGACGACCCCCGGCATCGCCGACGCGGCCGACGTGTCGATGCTCGTGACCGCCGCGTGGGCGACGGGCGAGCGCACGAACTGGACGTGCAGCATGCCCTCGACCCGGAGGTCGCCGACGTAGGTGGCGCGGCCGGCGAGCAGCTCCGGGTCCTCGACCCGCCGCACCGCGTTGCCGAGGATCGATCCGGGCACGATCAACGCTCGTTCGTCTCGTCAGCCGAAGGCATGGCGCGGCAGGGTGAGCGGCAGGTCGAGGGAGCTGAGCAGCCCCGGCGGCGCAGCCACGACGTAGGGGACGGCGTTGACGACCCGCATCGCCGTCCCCAGCATGGCGCTGTTGCCGGCGGCGTGGCCCTCGGCTTCGCCCATCGACATGCGTAGCTCGATGTCGGGCTCGCCGTCGATGTTGACCTGGTAGGTGGCGTCGTGGTCTGAGGAGGGCCACTCGGGGGCGACATGCCGCGCCATGCGGATGACGTGCTCGATGACGATCGCCTCGCGCCCGTCGACGACCCCGATCGCGACGGTGCGGACCGCTCCGACGGTGCCCGCCTCGACGGTGCCGAACGCGACCTCGATGGGCCTGTCGGTGAGGGAGCGGTCGTAGCGGCCCCGGACCTCGTCGAGCTCGACTCCGAGCCCGCTGGCGATGAGGGCGATCGGCGCCCGCCATGCCGCGGGGATGAACCCCGGGGTCATGATCTTCGGTCCGAAGTCCATCGGTCGGCCGAAGCCCAGCCCGTCGACCATGGCCGAGGCCACCGGGTAGTGGTCGTTGAGCGAGATCTCGGTCGCTCGGACGGTGCGGATCGAGCTCGACTGGGTCGTGGCCACCAGGGCCAGCTGGTCTGACGCGAACCCGGGGAAGATCCCCGAGGCGTAGAGCGATGCGCCGCCGCCGGCGGCGGCCCCGGCCAGCCGGTCCCGGGCCTCGGGGTCGTACACCGGCGGGAACACCAACCGGGTCGAGGTCGTGGTGACGATGTTGACGCCGGCGGTCAGGAACCGCTCGTAGTCGGGCACGGCGGCGGCATCGCGTGCGGGGCCGCTGGCGGCGTAGACGATGCAGTCGGGGCGGAGCGCGAGGAGGGCGTCGACGTCGTCCGTGGCCGCCAGGCCGATGGCGGGGCCGCCGGCGAGCACACCGGCGTCGCGCCCGACCTTCTCGGGCGTGTGGACCCAGACGCCGACGAGGTCGAGGTCGGGTCGGCGGGAGATCGCGGCGATGGCGCTGGAGCCGATGCCGCCGGTGGACCAGACCGCCACTCGGATGGGTTGGTCGTTCATGCTTCGACTCCTGGGGTTGATCAGGCTCGGGCTCGGCCGGCGGCGTCGGCCGCACGTTCGAGGTAGGGCCAGGCGATGCGGGGCGGCAGCCCCCCGCAGAGGGGCACCAGCGGGAGGCGGCCGCCGCCGCGGGCGAGATCGGTCGCCTCGTCGGTCGTGAGGACGCGGTACGCGCCGCCGGCGGTGCGTAGCTCGTCGACGGTCGAGGCCTGAGAGATGCTGGCCACACCGACCTCGCCGTGCCGGTAGGAGGCCGCCATGGCGGCGTCGTGCAGCAGGTGGGGGCCGAGCTCCTGCCAGGCCTGCTCGACGTCGTCGGCGACGAACACCGCCGTGGGCGCGTCGGGGGTCGGGAGCTGCGCCACGCCGACCTCGTGGCCGGCGCTCCGGCACGCGGCCTCGTAGGCCTCCCGGATCCCCGGCGGCGCCGCCTGGGCGAGGAGCCCGAGGCCGAAGCGCCCGGCGCGTCGGGCGGCGGCGATGCTCCCACCGGCGACCATCACGCGAGGACCACCGGGGCTCACCGGCGGCGGTGTGACGTGGATGCATCGCCCACCTTCCTTCCGCGGCTCCCCGCCGAGGAGCGACAGCACGAGCGCGAGCTTCTCGTCGGCGAGGCGACCCCGCCGGGTGGCGTCGACGCCGAAGTGCTCGTACTCCTCGCGCCGGTGACCGACGCCGAACACGTAGCCGACGCGGCCGCCGCTGATGATGTCCAGGACGGCCATCTCCTCGGCGAGCCGCACCGGATCGCAGAAGGGCAACACGACCGCGGCCAGGAGGATCGCCAGCCGCTCGGTCCTCGCCGCGATCGCCGACGCGAGGATCAGCGGAGCCGGGAGGTGGTTGTCCTCCGTGCCGTGGTGTTCGGACAGCACGGCGACGACCGCGCCTCGGCTCTCGGCCCACGAGCACATCTCGATCGCGGCCGCGTAGAGCTCGGGGGTCGGCGCGCCGAACCCTGGTGCCCGCATGTCGAACCGGAGTGTCAGCACGGCCTACCGCGCGAAGACGTGGCGGGGCAGCGTCGTCGGCAGATCGGCCGCTCCCAGCACCCCGGACCTGGCGGCCACGACGTAGGGCACCGCGTTGACGACCCGCATGGCGGTGGCGACCATCGCCCCGGCGCCGGCGGCCATGCCATCGATCCCTGACGCCTTCGGGTCGTCGAGCGTGCAGTGGAAGTCGCACCGCATGTTCGGCTCACCCTCGATCTCGATGCGGTAGGCGACGTCGGCTTCGGCGGTCGGCCAGTCCGGGGCCAGATCCCGGGCCATGCGGGTGACGTGCTCGATCGTGATGAGCTCCCGCCCGTCGACCACCCCGATGGCCTGGATCCGGATCGCCCCGCCGGTGCCCGCCTCGAGGGTGCCGCACGCGACCTCGAGGGTCCGGTCGGTCGGCCGCCGCTCGACGGTCTCCCGGATCTCCTCCACCTCGACACCCAGTGCGGAGGCCATCCGGTAGATGCCGCCGGCCCACTCGTGGCTGATGACGCCGGGGATGCAGATAAAGGGCTCGAAGTCCATGGGCCGACCGAAGCCCATGCCGTCCATCATGGTGTCGGCCACGGCGTAGTCGTCGTAGAGGCCGATCTCGTACGCGTGGATCGACCGGATGGCGCTCGACTGTGTGGA
This sequence comes from Acidimicrobiales bacterium, assembly GCA_035693765.1. Lineage (GTDB taxonomy): Bacteria > Actinomycetota > Acidimicrobiia > Acidimicrobiales > VFJN01 > ZC4RG19. Next base: position 9,401 of record DASSGC010000763.1, on the reverse strand, counting down.
CAGGAGGAGCGGGACCTCCTCGAGTATGAACCCCGGTTCGATGCCGGACGCGTAGATCGACGCCCCGCCGGTCTCCGTGGCTCGCTGGAGCTCGGCGAGGAACGGCGGATCGAAGGTCGCCGGGTTGATGAGCCGGACCGAGCTGGTCGTGACGACGTTGATCCCGGCCTCGAGGAGGCGGACGTAGTCGGGCACCGACGCGGCGTCACGCTCGGGGCCGCTGGCCGCGTAGATGACGCAATCGGGCCGCAGGTCGATCAGCGCCTGGGCGTCGTTCGTCGTCGTCACGCCGATCGGCACGCCGTTGGCCAGCTCACCGGCGTCCCTGCCGGCCTTCGACGGCGAGTGGACCCAGACGCCGACCAGTTCCAGGTCGGGCCGTCGCCGGACGGCGTTGATGGCGATGCGGCCGATGCTGCCGGTCGACCACACGACGACCCGGAGCGGTCCGGTCCCCATGATTCATTCCCCCTTGGTGGTTGCGGTTCGTGCAAGCCCGGCTAGTCGAGCGACAGCCGCCCCATCAGCAGGTCGTAGAGGCCCTTTCCGGCCTCCCACGAGCCGGATGCCGAGGCCATCGTGTGCCCGGAGTCCACGAGGAGCGTCACGCCGCTGACGCCGCTGGCGGCGGCGCTGTTGAGGAACGCCATGGCGTCGCCCATCTGCTGCGGCGTGTGGTGACCGATGCCGGTCGCCTCGCGGTAGTCCTGGGCGAAAGCCAGCCAGAGGTCGGCGTTCGCCCGGGCCAGGGGCGTGTCGGTAGGGCCCGGGCAGATGGCGTTGATCCGGATGCCCCTCGCCATGAGCGGGAACGACTAATGGGCCACGTAGGTGTTGATGACCTGCTTGCTGAAGCCGTAGTTGTTCGTGCCGTCGTGGGCGTCGACCCAGGCCACGGCGGTGTCGAAGTCCGGCGTGGCCAGGAAGTCGAGGATCGTCGGAAGGTTCGACTCCCACCCGATGCCGGCGACCGACGAGATGAAGCAGATCGCGGACCCGCGACCCAGCAGCTCCTGGCGCACCATCGCGTCGATCAGATGGCGATGCCCGATGAAGTTCACCCGCATGAGCGCGGGGCCGTCGGCGATCCCGGCCGCGGAGAACAGGGCATCGACGGGACCGTCGAGCTGCCGGAGCGCCGCGTCGACCGAGCCCGGATCCCCGAGATCCAGCTCGATGGCCTTCGCGAACGGCAGGTCGATCGCCGCCCGGTCCATCACCACCACCTCGGCACCCAGCTCGGCCACGCGGCGGGCCGCGGCCGCACCCATGCCCGTGGCACCTCCGACGACCAAGGCTCGCCTGCCCTCGTAGCGGAACGGATCAGACATTCGGGGTGCCTCCTCGGCGGTTCGGGATCATCGGTGAAAGGTCCGCCACGGGACGGCCGACCTCCACGCTCGTCATGGCAGTCGCACGGGCAGCCGCTCCCAGCCTCGGACGCTGGCGGTGTGGGCCTTGCGGGCCCGGTCGTAGTCGACCTCCCAGGTCGGCCAGCGCGTGAGGACCTCATCGAGGGCGACCCGTCCCTCCAGCCGGGCGAGTGCAGCGCCCAGGCAGTAGTGGAGGCCGTAGCCGAAGCTCAGATGGGGCCCGTCGGCCCGCCGGATGTCGAAGCCGTCGGCATCCGGGAAGTGGCGCTCGTCGCGATTCGCCGAGCCGTTCAGCAGGAGCATGATCGACCCCTCGGGCACCGTTCCCCCGTGGATCTCGACGTCACGGGCGACGTGGCGCGCCTGCACCGGCGAGGGCGCTTCGTACCGCAGGACCTCCTCGATGGCTCCGGGGATCAGCGTCGGGTCATCGACGATCGCCTGCCGCTGGTCGGGGTGGTCGGCGAGGAGCTGCATGCTGAAGCCGATCAGCCGTGTCCCGGTCTCGTTGCCGGCGCCCACGACCATGTTGGTGTAGGTCAGGACCTCGGTCCGGGTGAGCCGCCGGCGCTCGCCGTCCTCCTCGACCTCGGCGTTCAGCAGGTCGGTCATGAGGTCGTCGGACGGGTGCTCGGCACGCCAGTCGATGTACTCCGCGACCATCGCGTTGGCGTCGTCGAAGGAGCTCGCGTCGAACTCGATCGGCGTGCCGTCCTCGACGTTCAGGCTGTCGTCGGAGAAGTCCCGGATGGCCCGCTGCGCGTCCTCGGGGATCCCCATCAGGTACCCGATGGTCCGCATGGGCACCAGGACCCCGAGGTCGGCGATGACGTCCATCTCACCCGCGCCGACGTACGGGTCCAGCGCCCCGGCGCAGAAGCTCCGCACGAGGGGTTCGATGGCCGCCATGCGCCGCGGCGTGAACACCCGCGAGAGGAGCCCCCGGTGGAGGTCGTGGATCGGGGGATCCTCGAAGAGGATGATCCCGGGCGGGATCTCGACGTTCGCCTTGATGATCTCGAAGATCGTCCCCCGACCGGACCGGTAGGTCTGCCAGTCGAGCAGGGCGGGCTCGACATCCTCCCAGCGGCTGAGCGCGTAGAAGTCGTGCTCGTCGTTGCGGTAGAGCGGTGCCCCGTCGCGGAGCCGCTTCCACGCCGGATACGGGTCGTCGTCGATCTCGACGTCATAGGGGTCGTAGTAGACGGCGTCGGCCTTGGTCGTCACGGGGCTCGTTCCTCGCTCGCGCCGGTCGGTGGGGTGAACGGTGCCGGGGTGTCGCTGCGGAGCGAGCCGGGCGGTGCCGGGGTGTCGCTACGGAGCGAGCCGGGCGGTGCCGGGGTGTCGCTACGGAGCGAGCCGGGCCTGGGGAGGCCCATCGCGACCGCCAACAGGCGGTGCATGGCTCGGGCCGGCATCAGCCGGCTGCCCTGCAGCATGAGGTGGGCGTCGCGGCCGACGGCGTGCCGGGTGAACGGGGCGCGCTCGTGCAACGCCCGTTCGACGGCCGGCGCGAACCGCTCCGGAGGCGCAGCGAACCGCAGCATGCGGCGCCCACGTACTTCGAGGTCGGCGCTCAGGCCGCCGTAGGGGCCGTCGGGATCGGTGTGGGCGACGGTTTCCTCGAGGATGTCGGTGGTGAAGGCGCCGGGCACCAGGAGCGTGACCCCGAGGCCGAAGGGGGCGATCTCGCCGGCGAGGGCCTCCGCCCACCGGTCGATCGCCGACTTGACGCCGGCGTACGCGGCCGCCGTGGCCATGCCGCTGATGCCGCCCTGGCTGGAGAGGATGACGAAGCGACCGCGCCCCGCCGCGCGCATCGATGGCAGCAGCTCCTTGGTCAGGAGCACCGGTCCGAAGAGGTTGGTCTGGAAGACGCGGCGCCACACCTCGTCCGGCATCTCCTCCACCACGCCGACCGCCGCCATCCCGGCGTTGTGGACGACAGCGTCCGGCGGCCCGAAGGCGTCGGTGACGGACGCGGCGAGGTCGACGATGGAGGCGGCGTCCTCGAGGTCGAGCCGGGTCCCGACCAGTCGTGGATCGTCACCGCCGGCTCCCGTCGCGGCGCGAAGCCGTGCGAGACCGACCTCCGGGGACCGCATGGCGGCGATCACCCGCCAACCCCGGCCGTGGAGGTGGGTCGCCGTGGCGAGGCCCAGCCCTCGCGAGGCACCGGTGATCACGACGGTGCCCTGCGCGCTCAACGGAGGAACCCCTGCGCGGGGCTTCGCCCGATGCCGCGTCCCGCGCCGGTGACCACGACCACGCGACCGTCGAAGCGCAGCTCGTTCACGGCGCTTCCCCGGTGGTCACCGGCAGGGCGTCCCAGCCGCGCACCGTCGAGGTGCTCGCGAGGCGGGCTCCGCTCCAGTCGACCTCCCACTCCGGGAACCGCTTGAGCACCTCTTCGAGCGCGACCCGACCTTCGAGACGGGCGAGCGCGGCGCCGAGGCAGAAGTGGATGCCGAGGCCGAAGGTGAGGTGCGGTCCGGGCTCGCGATGGATGTCGAAGACGTCCGGGTCCTCGTACTGCCGCTCGTCCCGGTTGGCCGCACCCATCAGGACGAGCATCACGCTGCCGGCGGGGACCACCCGCCCGTGGATCTCGACGTCGCGCACGACGTAACGGGCGCCGTGGGGCGCCGGCGGTTCGAACCGCAGCAGCTCCTCGATGGCACCGGGGATGAGCGACGGGTCCTCGACCAGTTGCCGCCGCTGCTCCGGGTGGTCGGCGAGGACCTTGCCGGTCCAGCCGATGAGCCGGTTGGTCGTCTCGTTGCCGGCGCCGGCGACGATGCTGACATAGGTGAGGATCTCCTCCCGCGCCAGCTTCCGGGTGACACCCTTGTCGTCCTCGAACTCGATGTTGAGGAGGTCGGTCATCAGGTCGTCGGAGGGGTGCTTCGCGCGCCACTCGACGTAGTCCGCGAAGAAGTCGCCCGACAGGAAGCCCTCGGTGGTGTCCATCGGCTGCCCTTCCTCCGTGCGGAGGCCGGCGTCGACGTGGTCACGGACCTTCTCCTGCTCCTCCTCGGGGATGCCGAGGAGCATGCCGATGACGCGCATGGGCATCTGCGCACCGAGGTCGCGCACGAAGTCGAACCCGCCGCCGCCGACGAGCGGGTCGAGCGTCCGCTCCGTGTAGGCCCGCACCTGCGGCTCGATCGAGGCCATCCGCCGTGGCGTGAAGACCCTCGAGACGAGGCCACGGTGGACGGTGTGGAGCGGCGGGTCCTCGAAGATGAACACGCCCGGCGGCATCTCGAAGTCGGCCCGGATGATCTCGAGGACGGCGCCGCGGGCCGAGCTGAAGGTGTCCTTGTCCCTGTAGCACCGCTCGACGTCCTCGAAGCGGCTCACCGCGAAGAAGTCGTGGGGCTCGTTGTGGTAGAGGGGCGCCTCGTCCCGGAGCCGCCGGTAGATCGGGTACGGGTCGACGTTGATGTCGGGGCGGTACGGGTCGTAGTAGACGTCCGTCGCGCTGTCGAGGGTCACAGCATCCCCTCGAAGACGCCGATCCCGGCGGCCTCGTTCTGCTTCTTCCACTCCTCCCTCGGCCTGCGGGTGGTGTCGACGTCGGTGGCCAGGGCCCGCAGGGCGCCGACGGTGGCCTGCTCCTTCGGGACGTGCTGGAAGGGGTCCCGGCTGTAGAAGCGACAGGCGTTCTCGAAGGTGATCTTGTGGATCTCGTCGTCGGTGCAGCCCGCCTGCTGGAGCTCGCCCCAGGCATGCTCGGGCGAGCTCGGCCAGGTCGTGTCCGTGTGCGGGTAGTCGCACTCCCACGCGATGTTCTCGATCCCGATGCGATGCCGGAGCTCGAGGCCCGACGGATCGGTGATGTAGCAGGCGAGGATGTGCTCCCTGAACACCTCCGACGGGGTCCTGCCGCCGAAGTCCTCGTCGTGGTGGAGCCATCGCTGGTTGCTGTGGTGGCGATCGATGCGGTCGAAGTAGAAGGGGATCCATCCGATGCCGCCTTCGGACAGCGCGACCTTGAGGTCCGGGAACCTCCGCAGCGTCGGCCCGAACAGCAGGTCCTGCGCGGTGATCGCCGAGATCTGGCATGCGAGCACCATGAGGTGGTCGACCGGCGCCTCCTCGGGCCGCTTGATCACCTCGAAGCCGGCCCCGATGTGCAGCGACAGCACCATGTTCTCGTCACACAGGGCCTGCATCATCGGGTCCCAGTAGCCCGACAGGAAGCTGGGGTAGCCCTGCACGTGGGGGGTCTCGAGGAAGCTGACCGAGCGGCAGCCCTTCTTGCCGATCCGGTGGACCTCCTCGGCAGCCAACTCGACGTCCCACATGGGGACCAGCCCGAGGGGGATGAACCGGCCGGGGTAGGCGGCGCACCACTCGTCGAGGACCCAGTCGTTGTAGCCCCGGAGCATCACGAGGCCGAGGTCCTTGTTCTCGCCCTCCGCGAAGGTGCGGGCGTTCCAGCCGGCCATGGTCGGGAAGTTCATGGAGGCGAGGACCCCGTTGGCGTTCATGTCGCGCACCCGCTCGTGCACGTCGAAGCACCCCGGCCGGAGCTCGGAGTACGACGCGGGGTGGAAGCCCCACTGCTCGCTCGGCCAGCCGACGGTGGCCGACATGCCGAAGCGGGTCGAGGTCGCCTGCCCCTGGAACACCCACTGGTCGATGCCTTCGGCGTTGCGGACCACCTTCGGGACGTCCGCCTGCCACTTCGCCGGCACGTGCTTCCACATGTCGGGCGGCTCGATGAAGTGGTCGTCGATGCTGACCAGGATCATGTCGTCCATCTGCATGGTGTGCTCCCTAGTCCTCGCCGAACCGCGCCACGCGGTTCGATCGGCCGAACTCCTCCTCGGCGGCGCGGGCGACGAGGTAGCCCGCGCCCATCCAGCCGCGGCGTGTCCACTGCCCGAACGACAGCCGGGTTCCGGGGGACCCGCTGGCCGCCGGGATCATCTTCACCCGCTCCAGCGCCTCCTTGACGCCTCGCGGGCTCAAGGGGTGGGCGTCGGCGAAGGCGTGGAGGAGGATCGTCGCGATGTCGCGGTTGACCAACGGGAGGAAGTACCCGGGTCGCCGGCCCGTCCGCTGCTCGTAGCGGTCGAGGAAGCGCTGGCCGACCTGGTTGCCCTCATCGAACTGGTCGAGGCCGACCCAGCCGAGGCAGGCCTTCCACATCACGTCGGTGAGGAACCCGTTCTGCCACGCCGTGCCCATGTAGCGGGGCGGGTCCCAGCCGAGGGCCTCGAGGGCGGGGTTGATGAACACCAGCCCGAACCCGAACCCGCAGTGCATCAGGGCGGTCGCCTTGGCCTCGTACGCCCGCCGGACCTGGGGAGTGACGTCCCGGGCGACCTGGGGGATCCACTCCTCGGCCACGATGCGGATGTCGAGCGCGGCACACGCCTTCCGCAGGTTCCTGATGTAGGCGTCCCCGACGAGCGACTCCTCGATGAGGGCGGCGACCTCGGTGTGCCCGCCCTTGGCCGCCAGCTCGGCCCAGAAGATCGGCTCGTCCGTGTGGGAGCCCTGCGGCATGGCGAACGTCCACTCACCCAGCCAGGCGTCGGAGCCGGTGACGGACAGAGAGGGCACCTTGAACCGGTCTTCGATGTGCTCCCGGAGCGCCACCGCGTTGTCGCCGATGTTGGGCCCGAACACCGCCAGGCAGCCCTCGTCGACGAGCTCGCCGTAGCCATCGATCACCGCCTTGACCGTGCCCTTCGGCATGCCCTCGACGTGGCGGAAGACGAGCTCGACCGGACGATCGATCAGGCCCCGCTCGCGTCCCTCCTCGAAGATCATCTCGAAGGGCAGGCAGAAGTCCTGCCACATGTCTTTGGGGAACCCCCCGGGGAGCATGAAGTCGAACAGGATCCCGAGCCTGATGGGCTCCACGTCGCTCTCGTAGGACACCGATCCCCCCTCCCTGACCGGCCTCACGGACGATCGTGGCAACAAATGTTAGGTGCTACTCTGTTGCGGAGGCAAGGGCACCTGTCCCGATACGGTCGTGTCGAGCGAGAGGCGGGGTGAGGAGCGGTCGTGACGGTCGTCGAGAACGCGAGGAGGACCGAGATCCTCGACGCCGCTGCCGACCTGTTCGCCTCGGCCGGGATCCGGGCTTCGCTCAAGGACATCGCCGACGCTGCGGGCATCCTCCCCGGCAGCCTCTACCACCACTTCGACTCGAAGGAGGCCATCGTCGTCGAGCTCGTGCAGCGGTACCTGGCGGACCTGGATCAGGTCGCCCAGGAATCGCTCGAGCGCACGGCTGGCAGCCCGGCGCGCCAGGCGGTCGAGGAGGTCGGCACGGCCATCGCCGAGTGCGCGGTGCGCAACCGAGCTGCGCTCCTCCTGACCTTCTACGAGCCGCCCAGCGTGTACGGCGCCGAACTGGCCGAGCTGACGGCCAGGAGCCCCGTCGCCATCACCGCCGCCCTGCGCGAGGTCCTCGCCCGCGCCGATGCCGAGGGAACGCTCCGCGACGGCATCGACCGGGACGTGTTGGCCGACCGCATCTGCCAGAGCATGCTCCACGTCGGCATCGGCGTGTTCCACCGGAACCGAGCCGCGAGGCTCGTGCCCGCCCTCAAGTGCAGGATGCTCCTGGGCGGGCTCGCCGAGCACCCGGTGGTCGACGTCGAGCTCGACCGGTCGCCCGCCAGGCAGGCTGCCGACGAGATCATCGCCGGTTGGCCGAGCCCCGACGCGGTCGGCGAAGGCGGGAGGGCAGCCCTCATCCTCGACGCGGCCCGCGCCGAGTTCGGCCGACGGGGCTACGAGGCGACGACCATGCGTGACGTCGCCGCTGCCGCCGGGGTCAGCGCCAAGGCGGTCTATCGCGTGGTGCAGTCCAAGGAGGAGCTGCTCATGTCGATCCTGGGTTCCTACGCCGACAGCACGAAGAAGGGGTGGGACGCCGTGCTCGGTGCGCGAGCCACCCCCCTCGAGAAGCTCGACGCGCTCCTGTGGCTCGACATCAACATCCTGGATCGTTACACCGAGGAATCGAGGATCCAGTCCGTGGGCCTGCAGTTCGCGCCGCCCACCAGCCCGGACCTGGGGCTCTCGTTCCCGGCTCGGCTCCGACAGATCCGGAAGGTCCTCGCCGACGGGGCGGCCGCCGGTGAGATCCGGACCTTTGCCGGGTCGGCCGACGTCCGAGCCCGGTGCGTGTTCTCGCTGATCTGGACGCCGGGTCACATCGTCCGGACCCTGGGCACCCACGCCACCCTCGGGTTCGCTCGCGACACGTTGCTGCGCGGCGCGGCCGAGTAGACGCGCAGCGGGGCTCGGGCGCCCCGAGCGGCGAGCCGCAGAGGCCGTCCGTGAGAAGGTGCGAGCTCAGCTCGCCCGGCGGACCACCGCATGACCGTCGCGTTCGAGCTTGGCGATCGAACGGTTCTCCGAGAGGTTCTCTCCCACTCCGACGACGAGGTCGGCCCCCACGGCAGCAGCCAGCTTCTCGAGCGAATCGAGCGAGGGGCGGCTACCGCCGCCCTCCATTCGAGCGATGGCCGACTGCGTCGTGCCCATCCGCTCGGCCAGCCCCGCCTGGGTGAGGCCGGCCTCGGTGCGGAGCCGATGGACGAGCTCGCGGAACGCAGCGATGCGGGCCTCGTCCTCGTACACGGCCTGTGCGGCCTTGCTCCGAGGCGCGTCCCGCTTGAGATCCGTCCACGACGTGCGCTTGGTGTCCGTTGCCATCAGCCTTCGTCCTCCTCGGCGGTGTGCCCTTCAGCGAGACACCGCTCGAACGCCCGTTTCGCTCGTTCGACCTCACGGCGTTCCCGACGCTGGGACTTCACGAACGCCGTGAGCAAGATGATCCTTCGCCCGGAGGCGATCCAGTACGTGATCCGTGTCGGCCGGCCGTCGAGGTAGAACCGCAGCTCCCGGAGCTTGCCGTCCAACTGCTTCGTGAACGGCTCGTCGAGCAGAGGTCCCCTCTCGGCGAGCCGATCGACGTTGAACTGGACTCGCGCCTGGTTTTCTTCGTCGAGGGAGAGGTACCAGGGCCGACCCTCCGGCTCGTGCTCCACC
>DASSGC010000762.1:0-5720 GCA_035693765.1 Acidimicrobiales bacterium | reverse complement strand
CCCCCGGCACGGCCGGCGCGGCCGCGGGCACGCCCCCGGGCGCCGACCCCGGCGGCGCGCACGACGCCCCCACCGCGTTGGCGACCTGGGCGACCGCCGCGTCCGCCTGGGCCGCCAGGCCCGCGGTGAGGGGTACGAGGTGCTGCCCGGCCACCAGGCCCTGGCCCGTCTCGCCGGTGACGTAGTCGAGCCACGAGGCCGTGAGCGGGCCGGCGGCGCAGCGCTCGGCGGGCAGCGGCTCGGCGGGCGCGAGCGCGTACTCGACCATCGTCAAGGGGTAGGCGCCCGGCGCGAGCTGCGCGGGATCGGGCGACAGCGTGCCGTCCGGCTGGGGCACGAGGGCGTCGGCGCCGGCGGCGATGGTCTCCGGCGTGGGCCGCACGAACGGGCCGCCCTCCTCGAACTGGATCGCGACCGGGGTCAGCCCCAGCGCCTGCGCCGACGCGTAGTCGGTCAGCGTCCACAGCGCCCCGAAGCGCTCGCTCGGCGGGCGGTTGGCGATGCCGAAGGCGACCTTCCCCAGCAGGTCGCGGCTGGAGTACGGCGAGGCGATCGCGGCCTGGAGGGGCGGGGTCGCGTCGGAGAAGTTGGCCACCACGCCGCGGTCGGCGCCGCCGAACGGGATGAAGTCGTGCCAGGCGCCGGCGGCCAGCGTGTCGAAGAAGGTGGTGGAGAACAACGACCGGCTGTCGAAGCCGCCCGGCACCTGGGGGACGAGTCCGGCCATGCCGCAGCAGCGGTCGAACCCGACCTCGGCCAGCTCGGGGTTGCGGGCCATGGCGGGGCCCCAGTCGATGGCCAGCGTGCCCTGCCCGAACAGGGCCGCGGCCTCGTCGATGGTCAGCCGCAGGTCGCTGAACGGCTGGGGCAGGTCGGTGGGCCAGGCGTCCGGCGTCATGGTGTGGTAGCCCCCGGCGACGGCGAGCACCACCGCGTTGAGGGCGACGGGGGTGGCGACGTACGGGCGCTTCACCGGCGGGTCGGCGAGGCGGCCCGGGGGCTGGCCGCCGGCGTCGGGCCCGAACGGGTAGCCGGTGCTGCCGTACACGAGGTCGGCCTCGCCGGCGGCGAACGCCTCCAGGCCGCTGCGCTCGTCGGTCAGCGTGGCCGACGTGTCGGCGAGCGCACCCTCGCCGGCGGCGGCGCAGCGCTCCCGGGTCCACGAGACCCAGAGGTCGGCGATGCGGGCGGTGCCGACGGAGCGGGGCGCGCCCGGCGCGATGCCCGCGCACCCGCCCAGGGCGGCGGCATCCTCGTCGGCGAAGGTCAGCAGGGTCGACGCGTCGAGGCCGATGGTGGACGAGCCGCCGGCCGAGACGGTGTAGGCCACGACGAGGCGGCAGGGGCTGGTCGAGCTGCACTCCAGGCTGCTGGCGCCGCCGCTGCCGGTGGTCCACGGCTGGGCGCCGGCGCCCACGCTGAACTCCGCCCGCGCCGTGCCGTCGGGGAAGGCGTAGGCGGTGAAGGCGTCGGCCTGGCTGGCCAGCGTCGACAGGGCCAGCTCCACCGGCAGGCACTTGCCGTTCTGCGGCTGGAGGTCGGCGATCAGGCCCATCGACTCGCCCGCGTAGGCGTAGGTCTCGCCGTCGCGGCACAGCCGCGCCAGGCCGGCGGTGACCCTCGCCCCGGCCGCGCCGGGCGAGATCGTCAGCTTCACGCGCTGCCCGTCGACGAGGCCGGTGCTGGGCGTGACCGACACGGTCGCGGGTGCCTCGGGCGTCTGGGCGCCGGAGTCGGCGGCAGGCAGGCCGAGCCACGCGAGCGGGGCCGCCACCAGCCCGAGCGCGACGGCGATCAGGCGGGCACGGCCGAGGGTCGGGCGGGGGATGGAGAACGTCATCGTGAGGGCTGCTCCCAGCCGGGGACGACCGAGTGGTAGGGCACGGCGATCGTGGCACGGCGAGGTGAACGGGCGACCCGGCCCGGGCGAACACGCCGTGAACGGGCCGCAGCCCCTCGGCCACGGGGCCGAGGGGCTGCGGGGGTGACGGGGGCTGACGGGCGCCGGGCATCGAGACCCGGCGCCCGGTCAGCGTGTCAGTAGAGCCGGCAGACGGAGCCGGCGAGGTTGCGGGGCCCGATGGTGCCGTCGAGCGGGCCGAAGCCGTACGACGTCACGATGGACGCCTTGCCGCCGCTGCACAGGGGCGAGGTCGACCCGCTGTCGACGTTGTCGAAGCCCACGTACCGGAGGGCGCTGTTGTAGCTGGGCGAGGCGCTGTCGGCCACGTTGAACACGAAGCGGACGCCGACGTAGGCGGGCGTCGAGTCGACGAGGCGGACGTTGGCCTCCTGCACCGGCGCGGCGGGGTTGCCGCTGGCCGCCGGCGTGTTCGGCACCAGCGAGGTGCCGGTGTTGAAGGTGATGTTCTGGCCGTCCAGGTTGCGGATGGTCTGGCCCGCCCGCTGGTCGGGGATGACGCCGTTGGACATGGCGATGAAGTTGGCGCCCGAGTAGGGCATGATCGCCGACTGCTGGTCGCCGTTGGCGGCGATCGTCAGGCCCTGGTTCTCCTGCGCGTCGATGGGCAGGGGGCAGCTCGGGCTGCTGAACAGGAACGGGTCGAAGCCCAGCACGTCGCTCTGGAAGAACGCCCGCGTGCCCGAGCCGGGCTGCGCGTAGTAGCGCTCGATGGCCTGGTCGGCGCCGCCGACCTGGTTCCAGTTGGTGAACGTGCAGTTGTAGATGCCCCGGAGCTGGGCGAGGGTCAGGTTGGCCGGCGCCGCGGTGCTGGCCGAGCTCCAGCCGACGGCGTCGAGGGCGTAGGCGAAGTACTGGAACGACTCGGGGTCCTGGCCGGCGCCGGTGCCGACGGCCCGGGGGCCGGACGACGAGCGGGCGATGTCGATGCACCCGGGCGAGTTCTTGAGCGCATCGCGACCGGCGGTGGAGCCGTTGGGCGCGATGACCTCACCCGCCCCCGGCGGGGTGTGGTAGGTCACGTCGCCGCAGTGCTCGTCGGCGGTCACCGTCAGCGGGGTCGGCTGCACCGACAGCACGTTGAACAGGTCGTCGCGGTCGTCGCCGGGGATGTTGGTGTCGTCGTTGTAGACGGTGTCGGCCTCGTAGCTGGCGAGGATGGCCCCCATGACGTCCTGGGTGGTGTCGGAGCCCACCACCGCCAGCGACTCCGGGTCGCCGTCCGGCCCGTAGTCACAGGCGGCCGCGAGGGTCGCCAGTGCCACGAACGCCGTGCCGCCGACGGCGACCCGACGAGCGCGGCGGGAAAGGGTTGCGCGCATGTTCACTCCACTCCTGGTGTGTGCGATGACGCCCCGCGGGCGCCGGTGCCAGCGACCGCCCGGGCCGCTGCGACCGCAGTTCTCGCACGGCGAGGTGAACGCCACAGGGTGCGGCGACGGAACAAGGGCTGAACGGACGGCCGACAACTGGGTGGCGACCGCCGGTCCCGGGCGGTTCCCGGTGCGCCGTCGCCGTCCGTTCATCCGGGGCCCCGCCTGTTCACCCCGCGTGCGTTGTCCACGGACGGCGGGGTTGCTTTGATCGCCCCGACATGGACCTGACCACCCGCGCCCCGGCACCTGACGGGCAGGCTGACGCCGGAGGACCAGGCGGCGACGGCGGCCGCCGCCCCCGGCGCGTCGTCGACGTGCCGACGCGCACCGACCGCATCTTCGGCGCGTCCACGACCACCGCCGGGCTGACGGTGCTGGCGCTCCTCACGCTCACCGGCCTGTTCCTGCTGCTGCGCAGCCGCGACACGTTCGAGCTCATGGGGTGGGACTTCTTCACCACCGTGACGTGGCGGGCCGACGTCGACCCGCCCGTCATCGGCGTGCTCGGACTGGTCACGGGCACCGTGCTCGTCGCCCTCGTGGCCGTGTCCATCGCCATCCCGCTCGGCTGCTGCACTGCGCTGTTCATCACCGACTACTCGTCGCGCCGGTGGCGGAGCCTCCTCACCAGCCTGGTCGACCTGCTCGCGTCGATCCCCAGCCTGCTCTACGGCCTGTGGGGGTTCGTGATGCTCGCCTCGCAGCTCGTGCCGGTGACGGAGTGGCTGGCCCGCCACGTCGGATGGTTCCCCCTTTTTCGCACCACGGGCGCCGACCCCGAGTACTACGGCTCGATCTTCATCGCCGGCACGGTGGTGTCGCTGATGGTGCTGCCGATCGTCGCCTCGGTGTCGCGCGAGGTCTTCGCCCAGACGCCCGCGGGCGAGAAGGAGGCGGCCCTGGCGCTCGGCGGCACGCGTTGGGGCATGGTGCGGATGGTGGTGCTGCCCTACGGGCGGTCCGGGGTGATCGGCGGCTCGATGCTGGGGCTGGGCCGGGCCCTGGGCGAGACGATCGCCGTGTCGCTGCTGCTCCCCCAGGTGCCCGAGGTGACGGGCCGCATCCTGGAGAACGGGGGCGCCACCGTGTCGGGCTTCATCGCCGTGTCGGCCGGGAGCGGCGACCCGGTCCAGACCTCGGGGCTCATGGCCGCCGGCCTGGTGCTGTTCGCCATGACGCTCGTGACCAACGTGCTGGCCTCGGTGATCGTCGCCCGCAGCCGCTCGGGTGTGGGGGTCGAGCTCTGATGGCCGCCGTCCGCCATCCCACCGAGTCGACGCCCGCCGATCACGCCACCATGGTCGGCTGCGCGGCCAGCGCGCTCGCGCTCACCTGGCTGATCTTCACCCGGCTGACCGAGGGCGTGGGCTGGTTCGGGTTCCTCCTCGTCGCCTACCTGGCGTTCCTCGCGCTGTTCGGGATCGTCACCGCCGACCGCCTCGGGCTCACGGTGGCGACCGACCGGGTCGCGACGGTGGCGATCAGCTCGGGCGCGCTGGTGCTGGCGGCCCCGCTCGTGTGGCTCATCGGCTACATCGTCGTCAAGGGCCTGCCCACGCTGCGCCTCGACTTCTTCGTCGACGACCAGCGGGCCATCGGGCCCACCGACCCCGCCACCGAGGGCGGCGGCTCCCACGCCATCGTGGGCACGCTCCAGCAGGTCGCGCTCGCCCTCACGCTGACCGTGCCCCTGTCGCTCGCCACGGCCGTGTTCCTCAACGAGACGCGCAGCCGCCTGCGGCGCCCCGTGCGGATCTTCGTCGACGCCATGAGCGGCCTGCCGTCGATCGTCACCGGCCTGTTCATCTTCGCCGTCCTCGTCGTCCCGTTCTCCGGCACGTCCGGACCGCTGGGCTGGGAGATCTTCAACTTCAACGGGTTCATGGCCAGCCTGGCCCTGGCCATGATCATGCTGCCCACGGTCACCCGCACGGTGGAGGTCGTGCTGCGGCTCGTGCCCGACGGCCTGCGCGAGGCGAGCCTCGCCATGGGGGCCTCCCGGGCCCGCACCGTGTGGTCGGTCGTGCTGCCGACGGCCCGCTCGGGGCTCACCACCGCCATCGTGCTCGGCGTGGCCCGGGCCGTCGGGGAGACCGCGCCGCTGCTGTTCACCGCCTTCGGCTACGACCTGATGAACGCCAACCCGTTCGACCGGCCGCAGGAGAGCCTGCCGCTGTTCGTCTACCGGTTCATCCGCCAGCCGGACGCGGCGTCGCGCGCCCGGGGCTTCACCGGCGCCCTCGTGCTCCTGATCGTCGTGCTGGCCCTGTTCCTGACCGCCCGGTTCGCCGCCCGCGACCGCTCGGCGGGCGGCCGCGCCGCCCGGCGCCGTGCGGTCCGCGACACCCGCATCGGGCCCGAGGCCGCGCCCCCCGGGCCGCCCGCCCCCGGCACCGCCGCCGTCCCGGCCGCCCCCGAGGCCG
>DASSGC010000761.1:0-2669 GCA_035693765.1 Acidimicrobiales bacterium | reverse complement strand
GGCGCGCCCGGGCCGAGGTGGCGACGGTGGCCGCCGTCTCGCTGGCGGTGCTGGCGGCCGACGTCGTGTCGGGGGCCCGCCTGCAGATGGACAGCCTGCTCGGCTACAACCCGCTGGTGGCGGGCCGCTTCGCCGGCATCGGCAACATCGCGTTCTCGGTGCTGGGGGCTGCGGCGGTGGTCCTCGCGGCCCAGGTCGCCCGGGGGCGTTCCGGCCGCGGGGCGGCCGCCGGCGTGCTGGTCGTCGCGGTGCCGGTGGTCGTGATCGACGGGTGGCCCCGGTGGGGGGCCGACGTCGGCGGCGTCCTCACGCTCGTGCCTGCGTTCGCCGTCCTGGCCCTGCTCGTCACCGGGCGGCGCGTGCGTGCGGTGCACGCGCTGGCCGCGGGCGCGGCCGGCGCGGCGGCCGCGGGGGTGATGGGCTGGCTCGACTACCTGCAGCCGCCCGACCGGCGCAGCCACTTCGGCCGGTTCGTCGGCACCGCGCTGGAGGGCGGCGCGCTGGGCACGATCCGGCGCAAGGCGGAGGCCAGCCTCGACCTGCTCGTGATGGGCCCGCACACCGTCGCCGCCGCCGTGGCCACGGTGCTGCTGGCCCTGGTGATCGTGCGTCCCCCGGCGCTGCTGCGGGCCGCGTACGCGGTCCATCCCTGCCTGCGTCCGATGCACCTCGCCACGCTGGTGCTGGCGGGGGTGGGCCTGGCGGTGAACGACTCGATCGTGGCGGTGCCGATGGTCGTGGTCCTGGTGGCGGGCCCGCTCACGCTGGTGCTGTGCGCGTCCGAGGCGGTGGTCGGGCCGGTCGCCCCGCCGTACGCCCGCATCCCGCCGTTCGGCGGGGCGGCGTAGTCTGCGCCCGTGGCCGACCAGGACGACGTCCGGCGCCTCGCCCTGGCGCTCCCCGAGGTGGTGGAGGGCGACGAGCGGTTCGCGTTCTCGGTGGCGCGGGGCGGCAAGCTCCGCGGTTTCGCCTGGGTGTGGATGGAGCGGACGGCGCCGCGCGGGCCCCGCGTGCCGCGGCCCGACGTCCTGGCGGTGCGCGTGGCGAACGTGTCCGAGAAGGAGATGCTGCTCGCCGCCGATCCCGACGTGTTCTTCACCGAACCGCACTACAACGGCTTCCCCGCCGTGCTCGTGCGGCTGCCGGCGGTGGACCTCGACGAGCTGGCCGAACTGCTCACCGACGGCTGGCGGACCCAGGCCCCGAAGGCCCTCGTGAAGGACTTCGACCGGCCCGGCGGGTAGCTGCCGCGGCCTCGCCGACCGAGGCCACGCCCCGCACCCGGCCCGCCGGCAGCTCGCCGACGCCCACGCGGCCGCGTCCGGGCATGCGCGCCGCATCGCGCCGCGGCTCCGTACGGCTGCCTGAGCCCGGGCCGTCCGGACGCCCGGGCGGGCATCGACCGGTCGGGGTGATCCCCCGCACCCCCCGGCGACGAATGGGCGCCGCCGGAGGGTGCAGTCGTCCGCGCCCGCGGCCTAGCGTCGTCCCGGACGGCAGTGGAGGGACACATGACCGAACATCCCACGGACCTGCACGAGACGGCCCGCCGCGTGCGCGACCTCGTGGAACCGATCGCCGCCGCGGTGTACTTCGCACCCGAGGCGCAGAGCCGCTACGAGGCCCTGGGGCTGAACTACGTCGAGGGCTACTTCTGCAGCCGCTCGGCCTGCCTGGGCGCCGTGCCGTGGCGCGTGGTGTCGGCCACCTTCGCCGCGTTCAAGCCCGCCATCGTCGAGCGTGCCGTCACGGGCGGGCGGGAGAAGGCGACGCCCGACGTGCTGGCGCAGGCCCGCCTCGACGGCGCCCGCGAGCAGATCCTGCGCATGGCCGGCGACCACGACGACGCCTTCGGGCCGGCCGCCGACCTGCTGCTGGCGGCGACCGACGGCGTCGACATGTCGGGCCGGCCGCTGTTCTCGGGCCTGGCCGGCCTGCCCGTGCCCGGCGCCGACGACCCGGCCGGCCGGCTGTGGCGGGCGGCCGACATGGTGCGTGAGCACCGGGGCGACGGACACATCGCCGCCTGGGTGAGCCACGTCGACTCGGCCGAGATCACGGTGCTCACCGAGCTGTGGTGGGGCATCGAGCCGGGCAGCTACGTGTGGACGCGGGGGTGGGACGGCGACGACGTGGCCGCCGCCCGCGCCCGGCTCACCGGGCGGGGACTGCTCGACGGCGACGGCGCCCTCACCGACGCCGGACGCGACCTGCGCGAGCAGATCGAGCGCGCCACCGACCACGCCGCCCGGCCGGTGCTCGACCGCCTGGGCGATCGGGCCGGCGAGCTGTTCGGGCTGCTGGAACCCGTGTCCGCCGCCCTGGTCGGCGAGGGCGGCTACCCGGATCGCCGCTCGGCCCTGTTCGGCTGAGGTGCCGGGTGGCCCGGGCTTGCTCGGACTCGAGCGGATAGGTCACGCCGGCGCGTGTCACCGTGCTGCGTTGCCGGTCGGCCGAGCTGTGGGGCTGGTGCTTCCACGCCAAATCCCCACGCGTAGGCCGTGGCGAGCTCCCTATCCGTTCGGCCTCTAAGAGGTTCAGCGGATAGGTGGCGGGGCGGGTGACCAGCGGTTTCGCCAGTCGATGAGCCTGGCGGCGAGCAGGAAGGTGATGGCGAGGGCGAGCTGGGCGAGCCGGTGGATGGTCTTGCGGTCGGTGTTGCGGCGGAG
>DASSGC010000760.1:0-2910 GCA_035693765.1 Acidimicrobiales bacterium | reverse complement strand
CATCATGTTCGCCGGGGCCAGGTGCAGCTTCGGCGCGGCGCCGCTGTGCTGGCAGGGGGACCCCGCCCGCTGGGCCGACGAGCTCGACCGGCTGGTCGAGCTGGCCCCGATCATCGTGCCCGGCCACGGGCCGATCGGCGGCGAGGAGGAGGTGCGCGACCTCCAGGCCTACCTGCGGGCCTGCGTCGCCGCCGCCGGCGACCCCGGCCGCATCGGGCCGGGGCCGTGGGACGCCTGGGTCGACCGGGACCACGATGCCGTGAACGTCGAGCGGGCGGCGATGCTCGCGGCCGGCGACGACGCGGTGCCGACCGCGATGCTCCGCCTGGCCGGCCTCGCCTAGTGTCCTTCCAGGACACTGGGTGGGGCGTTACGTCGGGCGGCCGCGGGACCGGTAGTACGCCGAGGAGCCGGGCTGCCAGAGCAGCCACAGGATGACGACCGCCAGGCCGATGCCGACCACCGCCAGGCCGGACGACAGGGCGGTGGAGCGCCCGGACGCGACGTTGAGCAGCGTGAACAGCACGTTGGCCACGCCGAGGCCGGTCGCCACGTTCCGGGCCCAGCTCCGGCCCTGCCCGTTGGCCCAGGCCATCCAGAGCCACAGCCCGACGACCACCAGCCCGGTCACGACCACCACGATGAGGAAGCCGGCGACCACGTCGTCGAGCTCGGTCTGGCTGAGGCCGGGCTCGTCCTCCTCGATCTGCTCGCGGACGGTGTCGGACTGGAGCAGGGTCAGGCCGGTCCCGAGCGCGGTGAGACCGGCCCCCACCCACATGAGCTTCATGGCCGCGGCGATCGACCGGGGCTGCGCCACCGACGCGGCCGTGGCCAACGGGTTGGGCGGCAGGTTGTCCGACGCCCAGGGACCGGCCGCCGGTGGCGGGGACGGCGGCCGCCCGCCGCCCGGCGGCGTCGCAGGTGGTGTCGTGCTCATCGTTCTCCCCCATCGGCAGGTCCGCCCCGCGGCGCATCACGTGCGCACGTCCACTGTCCCACGCCGGCCGGCGCCGCGTACGGTCCCGGGGGTGACCAGCTCCGCGACCCGGTGGGTCGACGAGATCGCCGCCGCGCCGGGCCCGCCGTTCCTGCCGATGGGCCTGCGGTCGCTGGCGCCGGAGGAGTGGCTCGACCGTGGCGAGTCGGCGACCTCCGACCGGGCCGCCAAGGCGGCCGTGCTGGCCGCCCACCGCGACGAGGTCGTCGCCGCCCTGCCCGGCACGGGCGCCGCCGCCCGCGAGCTGCTCGCCCTCGTCGCGCCGGGGCCGGCACCGGGACCCGCCCGGGGCGACGGCGCGACGGGCGGCCCGCCGGGCGGCGAGCCCCCGCTCGTGGCGGCCGCGCTGGCCGTCGCCGAGGACCTCTGCCTCGTGGTCCCCGGCCCGGCGGGCGGCTGGGTGCTGGGCGCGGGGGTGGTGTGCTTCCCCTCCCACTGGCGGCTGCGGTCGAAGCTGGGCCGGCCGATCGCCGAGGTCCACGGCCCCGTCCCCCACTACGCCGACGAGCTGGCCACCCGGGTCGACCGCTTCCTCGACCGGCTGACGCCGAACCGGGCGGCGTGGCGGCGCAACTGGATGGTGCACAGCCACGACCACCTCTACGCGCCCGTCGCGCCCCCCGCCCCCGATCCCCCGGTGACGGCCGCCGACGCGGGCGGGCGGCTGTGGCTGCGCAGCGAGCGCCAGACGCTGCGCCGCCTGCCGGAGACGGGCGCGATCGTGTTCACCATCCGCACCCAGCAGGCCCGCCTGGCCGACGCGGTGGCCGGCTCGGCCGACCCGGCCGGCCTCCGCCACCGGCTGGCGGCCGCCGTGGCCGCGTGGTCGGGCGACCTCGTCGCGTACCGCGGCGGGGACGCGCTCCGGGCGGCGTTGCTGGGCTGGTTGCGCGCCGGCGAGCGGTAGCCTGCGGGCATGCTCTTCGGGCGCAACAAGCAGCAGACGATCGGCTCGGAGCAGGCGCTGCGGGGCCGTGACCACCGGGTGTTCGACGTGCCCGCCCGGCACGCCGTGCTGGGCACGCGGCTGGAGCCGCCGTTCCCCGACGGGATGGAGCGGGCGGTGTTCGGGCTCGGGTGCTTCTGGGGCGCCGAGCGGCTGTTCTGGCGGCTCGAGGGCGTCTACACGACGGCGGTCGGCTACGCCGGCGGCTACACGCCCAACCCCACCTACGAGGAGGTGTGCTCCGGCCGGACCGGGCACGCCGAGGTGGTGCTCGTGGTGTTCGACCCGACCAAGGTGAGCTTCGAGGAGCTGCTGCGGGTGTTCTGGGAGGGCCACGACCCCACCCAGGGCATGCGCCAGGGGAACGACGTCGGCACGCAGTACCGGTCGGCGGTGCTGGTGGCCGGCGAGGCGCAGCGCAAGGCGGTCGAGGCGAGCCGGGACGCCTACCAGGCGGTGCTCGCCGCGGCCGGGCACGGCACGATCACGACGGAGATCGCCGACGCCGGGGAGTTCTGGTACGCCGAGGACTACCACCAGCAGTACCTGCACAAGAACCCGCTCGGCTACTGCGGCCTCGGCGGCACGGGCGTGGCCTGCCCGGTCGGGCTCACCTGATCGCCCGATCGGCCGCGCGATCGGCCGCGCGAGCGGCGACCGACGACGCTGCGGCACCGACCTGGTCCCTGTAAGGCACTAGTTCTCGTGCCGTCGCCGCACCCGGTCACGTACCCGCGCCGCGGCGGGGCGGGCGCCGACCCGGTCGAGGATGGCGATGGCCTCGGCGGCGGCCTCGGGCTCGCCGACGTCCGCGAGCTCGAGTGCCTGCTCGAACGGGAACCCGATGGCGCCCCAGACCTCGGCTGCGCCGCGGAAGTCGCCGGCGAGCGCGAGCGCGTAGGGCAAGGAGCAGCCGTCGCAGGGCTCCGCGTCGCCGCCCGCCCGCTGCACGTATCGGAACAGC
>DASSGC010000759.1:0-2403 GCA_035693765.1 Acidimicrobiales bacterium | reverse complement strand
GTCCGCCGCACGACGACCCGACGCACCCACCCGTCCGCCGCACGACGCACCCGCTCATTCGAGGAGCCGCCATGGACCTGCTCGACGGCATCGCCACCACCCGGGCCATCCGGCGCTACCGGCCCGACCTCATCCCCGAGGCCGACCTGGCCACCATGCTCTGGCACGCCACCCGGGCGCCGTCCGGCTCCAACCGCCAGCCCGCCCGCTTCCTGGTGCTGCGCGACGGCCCGGGGGCCACCGAGGCCAAGGCGCTGCTCGGCAAGGCCTACCGGGCCGCGTGGGGCGACAAGCGCGGCACACACGGCTTCGACCGGGGCTCCGGCGCCGATCCGACCTCGCCCAAGGCGCGGGCGGCCCGGGCCATGCAGACCTTCGTCGACGCCTTCGAGCAGACGCCGGTGGTGGTGCTGGCGTGCATCGAGCGGTGGCGGAGGCCCCACATCTCCGAGGGCGGGTCGGTCTACCCGGCGTGCCAGAACCTGCTCCTGGCGGCGCGGGCGCTCGGCTACGGCGGGGTGCTGTCGATGTGGCACGGCCTCGTCGAGGCCGACCTTCGCCGGGTGCTGCGCATGCCCGACGAGGTGGTGATCGCCGCCACGGTCACCCTCGGCGTGCCCGAGGGCAACCACGGTCCGGTCCGGCGCCTGCCGCTGCGCACGGTGGTGTTCGACGACATGTGGGGCGCCAACGCGCCGTGGGCCGTCGACCCGCCGGGCACCCGCTTCACCAGCGCAGGCCCCAAGACCGAGGCCTGACGAGGTCCGCCGGCGCCGGGGTCAACCCGCCGGCGTCCGGTCGACCACCATGGTCCGCAGCATCTCGACCATGGCGGGGTCGGCCTTGGCGGTGGTGCCCGAGTCGAACGGGGGCTCGGGGTCGTACTCGATGCCCAGCTGGATGGCCTTGGCCACGTCGTCGCCGGCGAGGCGGGCCGCGAGCCACAGGGCCATGTCGATGCCGGCCGACACGCCCGCGGCCGTGACCACCTTGCCCTGCTCGACGATGCGCCGGTCGCCGACCGCCCTCGCGCACAGCGGGGCGAGCGTGTCGAGCGCCACCCAGTGGGTCGTCGCCTCCAGGCCCTCCAGCAGGCCGGCCGCGCCCAGGATGAGCGAGCCCGTGCACACCGAGGTCGTCCACTGCGTCGTGGGGTGCACCGCGGCGATCCACTCGTGCAGCGGGCCGGGGTCGAGCATGGCCCGGGTGCCGGGGCCGCCGGGCACGACCACCACGTCGGGCGCGTCGACCTCGCTGAGGGCGGCGTCGACGGTGATGGCGAGCTGGCGGGTGTCGGTCCGCACCGGCCCGGTCCGCTCGCCGACGAAGGTCACCGCCGCGCCGGGCAGGCGTGACAGCACCTCGTAGGGGCCCACCGCGTCCAGGGCCGTGAAGCGGTCGAAGAGGGGGATGGCGATCTGCATCGTCGGATCTCCTGTCGGGTTCGTGAGAGGGGTGGGCGGCGGCCGTCAGGCCGGCACGTCGCCGCCGACGGCCGTGAAGTGGCGCCGGTAGCGGCCCGGTGTGGTGTGGACCGTCCGCCGGAAGGCCCGGTACATCGACTCGACGGTGCCGAAGCCGCACACGCGGGCGACGTCGGCGGTCGAGCGGCGGGTCGTCTCCAGCAGCCGCCGCGCCGCCTCGACCCGGCTGGACTGCACGAAGGCGGCGGGTGTGCTGCCGACCTCGGCGCGGAAGCTGCGGGCGAACGTCCGGGGGCTCATCGCCGCCACCCGGGCGAGCGCCGGCACCGACAGGTCGGCGTCGAGGTGCTCGGCGATGTGGGCGAGCACCTCGCGCAGCGGCTCGCGCTCGGGCCGGCCCATGGCGAGCTGGGTGCTGAACTGCGACTGGCCCCCGCCCCGCCGGGCGAAGAGGACGAGCTGCCGGGCCACGTCGAGGGCGGTGGTGGCCCCGTGGTCGTCCTCGACGAGCGCCAGGGCCAGGTCCATGCCCGCGGTAACGCCCGCCGACGTCCACACGGGACCGTCGCGGACGTAGATGCGGTCGCGGTCGACCTCGACCTCAGGGTGGAGCTCCGCCATCAGGTCGCACACCGACCAGTGGGTCGTGGCCCGGCGCCCGTCGAGCAGGCCGGCGGCCGCCAGCAGGAAGGCGCCGCTGCACACCGAGGTCACCCGGCGGCTGCGGCCGGCGGCCCGCCGCAGCCAGGCGATCAGCTCGGGGTCGCGCAGCGCCGCGGCCGTGCCGGTGCCCCCGGCGACGACCAGGGTGTCGATGGGATCGTCGTGGTCGGAGATCGCGCGGTCGGCCATCACGGTCAGGCCCGACGAGGTGCGCAGGGCACCGCCGGCCGGCGAGACGACCGTGGTGACGTAGCCGGGGTCGGCCCCGTAGGCGTTGGCAGCGGCGAACACCTCCAGCGGGCCGGTCAGGTCGAGA
>DASSGC010000758.1:0-2153 GCA_035693765.1 Acidimicrobiales bacterium | reverse complement strand
GCCGCAGCATGCCGGTCCGCCAGGCGGCCTCGGCCAGCACCAGCACGACCACCGGCACGAGGACGAGGTCGACGAGGGCCGCCAGCAGCCGCCGGCCCACGGGCGCCCGGGGCGGCGGGGCCGCCGCGGCGGGCGCGTCCGCCGCCGCCGTCCGGTCCGTCGCCCGGCGTCGCGGCGCCGGGGGCGTGTACCGCTTCGAGCTCGTGGGCCTCGGGGCAGCCATGCCAGGAGCATTCCGCCCCGTCCCGCAGAGCGACGGCGCGGACGCTCGGGGTGCGACCGGCCGGCCGGCCCGCCGGCCCGGCGGCCGGGGTCAGCCCCCCGGTCCGGGTCGGCCCCGCCGGGCCCCGGACCGCAGGGCGGCGAGCAGCCGGGCGAGGGCCGAACCTCCGGCGGGGTCCGCGTCGGGCGCGACCAGGGGCTCGTCGACGAGGGCAGCGAGGACCGACCGCACGGCGGACTCGATGACGGGGTCGAACCGGTCGAGCAACCGGGCCTCGTTGGCGGCCCGCTGCACCGCCCGGCTCTCGGGGATGGCGCCCAGGAAGTGGAAGCGACGGAAGTGGTCGCCCACCGTCCGGGGGTTCCACGCCTGGTCGGGATCGGCCCGGTTGAGCACCACCCCGATCCGCTCCGGCGGGACGTTGCGCCCGCCGGCGCTCACCGGGTCGCCGATGATGTCGAGCCACTCCACGTTGTTGTGGATCGTCTCGCGGTTGGGGTCGAGCACCACCAGCAGCCGGTCGGCGTCGCGCAGCACGAAGTCGTCGAAGACGTCGTGGTCGACGGCCTCGGCCACCGGCGTGTCGACGACCACGTAGTCGTGGGTCCGCCGCAGCGTGGCCACGATCCGCCGGTACAGGGCGGTGGTGATCAGCCGCCGGTCGGTGCCCCGCAGGTCGGGGGCACCGAACAGCACGTCGAGCCCGCCGACCTCCGGTACCGGGGTCAGGGCGGCCGCCAGCACGCGCTCGTCGACGTCGCTGCGGACCAGGTCGAGCACCGAGCCGCGCGGCGTCCGCTGGAGGATGGTGGCGATCGACGACTGGGCGGTGTTGGCGTCGACGAGCGCCACGCGCCTGCCCGCGGGCCGGAGGGCGCGGGCCAGGATGCCGGCCGTGAGCACGGCCGTGGTGGTGTTGTGCACGATCACGTCGTCGGCGACGAAGCAGTGGGTCGGCTCGACGGTCAGGTCCCACACCTGCCGCTCGCCGGCCGGGACGACGGCGACCACCTCGTCCCACCAGCGGTCGTCGTCCCCGCTGTCGTCGTCGACCGCATCGGTGCCGGCCAGCAGGACCCGGGCCCGCAGGGCGGGCACGTCGCCCGCCGCCACGGTCAGCCGCCACGGCCCGCGCGTCCCCGGGGGCGCGGCACCCGCGGGGGCGATCCGGCTCGGCAGGCGGAAGCGCGCCAGCAGGTGCTGGAGGGCCCGCGCCATCGCCTCCGAGCCGACGACGACCGCCGCCGACCCGTCCTCGCCGGTGGTGCCGAGGTAGGCCCAGAGCATGGACAGCAGGCGGGCGAGCTGGCTGGGCGGCAGGCGGAAGACCGCGGGCGGCATCGTCGCCGGGCCCGCCGCGATCTCGGTGGCCACCGCCACGAGCGCCGGCCCGTCGAGCGGACGGGGGCGCAGCGGGAAGGGGATGCGGCCGGCGACGGCGACCTCCTCGCCCACCGGGATCTCGCCCGCCGGCCGCCAGCCGTCCCGCAGCAGGAACGGGTGGTGGGGCGTGACCGTCACCGCCCGCCCGGACCGCAGCTCGACCCGCACCGTCGGCTTCACCCCGGAGTCGATCTTGGCCGAGATCGGCGCGCACCGGATGGCCGTGCCGTCCAGGGTGAGGACGGTGACCACCTCCGGGGCCTGCACCACGTCGTCCAGCCGGTGGGGCACGCCGGTCAGGGGGTCGACGATCAGGGCGTCGCCGGTGAGGCACTTGCCGCTGCCCCCCTTGTAGGAGCAGACCGCCACGACCGTGCCCCGCCGCGGCGTGTCGCCGGCGGCCGGGGGCGGCAGCGCCGCGCCGGGGATGACGGGCGGCACGGGCCATCCCGCGTCCGCCCACGGCACCGGCCGGTCGATCGGCGGCGGGGGCGGCGGGGGCGGCGGCAGGTGGGCCCAGCGCGGCTGGTCGCCGTCGACCGGGCCG
>DASSGC010000757.1:0-6081 GCA_035693765.1 Acidimicrobiales bacterium | reverse complement strand
GGCGATCTACGGGGGCCTGCTCATCGTCACGCCGCTCGCCCTGGTCCGCCTCGACTACACGATGGACGACGGCGTCACCAAGGGGTTCGCGCTGAACCTGGCCGCTGCGTGCGTGCTGGCGGCGGCACCGTCGCTGGCGGCGGGAGCGGTCGTGGCGCTGGCCATCCGGGGCTACGCGGGGAACGTCGGCCGCGTGTACGCGTGGGACCTGGCCGGCGCCGGCCTCGGCGCGCTCGTGGTGGTGCCGGTCCTGCGCCATCCGGCGCCCGACCTGCTGGTGGCCCTGGGCGTCGTGGCCTCGCTGGCCGCCGCGCTGTTCGCCTGGCCGGTGGCGCGGGTCCGGCTGCGGGCCGGGCTGATCGCGGTCGCCGGCGTGGCGCTCGTGGCCGTGTCGTCGGCGAGCTCGCTGCTGTTCCTGCCCATGCCGCCCAACGCCGAGGCCGACCTGGCGGCCGACGTGTGGCACCCGCTCAACCGCGTGCAGGGCGTCGCGCTGCCCGACCTGCCCTACAGCCTGCTGTTCTACGACCGGGTCTACGCCCCGGTGCCCACCGTCACCGGCGGCGAGACCCCCGACTGGGAGGACCTGCTGCTGGGCCCGGCCAGCATCGGCTACGAGCTGACCGGCCCCGGCCACGCCCTGGTGATCGGGGGCGGTGGCGGGCGCGACATCTACAACGCCCTGAGCTCGGACCAGACGGTCGACGTGATCGAGCTCAACTCGGCCATCGTCGACGTGGTCGACGACGCGCTGGCCGACGTGTCCGGCTCGCCGTACACGGCCGAGGGTGTGTCGACGACGGTGGGCGACGGCCGCGCCATCCTCGCCGCCCGCGACACCCGCTACGACCAGATCCACATCGGCTTCACCGACACGCTCAGCGCCAACGCGGCGCAGGGCTTCGCGCTGAGCGAGAACAACCTGTACACGCTCGAGGCCTTCGACGAGTACTTCGACCACCTGACGCCCAAGGGCATCCTCAACGTCTCCCGGCTGGAGAAGCTGGTCGGTGACGAGGCGATCCGGGCCACCGTGCTCACGATGGCCGCCCTGGAACGGCAGGGCATCGAGGACCCCGCCCGCCACATGGTCGTGATCCGCGGCACCGACACGGTGGGCCTGGCCGCCTACCCCTACGAGACCGTGCTGGCCCGCCTGGAGCCGTTCACCGACGACGAGCTGGACATGGTGCGGGAGCTGGCGGACGAGCGGGGTGACGGCGTCGCCTTCGCCCCCGGCGGCCCGTACCACGGGGCGTGGGCCGACCTGGCCCGGGCCCCGAGCTGGCGGGCCTTCTGCCAGGACTACCCGCTGGACGTGTGCCCGCCGACCGACGACAAGCCGTTCTTCTTCAACATGCGGCGGGTCGGCGACATCCTCGACCGCCAGTCGGGCTACGCCTACGGCGTCGACCCGTACCAGCTCCTGCTGCTGACCCTCGGCATCCTCGTCGTGCTGTCGGTCGCCGGCCTGCTGGCGCCGCTGCGGCTGTCGCAGGCGGGCGAGCGACCCGGCGTGCCGAGCCTCCTCTACTTCGGCGCCATCGGCCTCGGCTTCCTCCTGCTCGAGACCGCGCTCATCCAGCGCTTCGTGCTCTTCCTGGGCTTCCCCACCTACGCGCTGTCGATCGTGCTGTTCGCGCTGCTGATCTTCACGGGCGTGGGATCGGCCATCTCCAGCCGGCTGGCGCACGATCGCCGCACGCTGACGGGGGTGCTGGCGGGGGCCGTCGGCCTGATCGCCCTCTCGGCCTTCACGCTGCAGCCGATCCTGCGGTCGCTCATCGAGGTGCCGTTCCCGGGGCGGGTGGCGCTGTCGATCGCCCTGCTGGCGCCGATCGGCATCGCGCTGGGCATGCCCATGCCGCTCGGCCTGGCCCGCTTCTCGGCGCTCTACCCCCGCAGCGTCGCCTACGCCTGGGGGGTGAACGGCCTGGCGTCGGTGCTGGCCTCGGTGCTGGGCGTGGTCGTGGCCATCAACTTCGGCTACGTGGTGGCGTCGCTCGTGGCCGCGGGCTGCTACCTGTTCGCCCTGGCCCACGCAGCCGCCGGCCGGTGGGCGACCGCCGAGCCGGAGGACCGGGGCGAGCTGCCACCCGAGCCCGAGGTCGAGCAGGCCGAGCCCGTCCCCGCCTGACCCCGGTCGCCCCCCGTCCCGGGCGCCACGGGCCCTTTTCCGGCCGGGGTCGGCGAGTCCCTACGATCTGGCCCGTGATGAAGCATCGCCTCCTGCCGCTGGCCGCCGCCCTCTCGGTCGCGGGGCTCGCCGCCTCCGGTTGCACCTCGCAGGCCGCGGCCGTGCGGGTGGGCGACGACACGGTGTCGCAGTCCGATCTGTTCGAGGAGCTCGACCTCATCGCCGGCAACGACGACTTCCGCGCCGTCACGGTCGGGCCCGACGTCGACGAGGCCAGCCTCCGCGGCGACATGGCCGGCAGCTACGCGCAGGAGTTCGTCGCCACCGTGCTGGGCCAGCGGATCGTCTACCTGCTGGCCGACGACGTGCTGGCGGACGAGGGCATCGAGGTCACCGACGACGACCGGGCCGCCATCGTCGGCGAGATCGACTCGCTGCTGCCCGGCGGCGCCGACTCGCTGCCGGACGGCTACCGGGAGGACTTCGTCGAGGGCCTCGCCCGGCTGAACAAGCTCCAGTCCGAGCTGGGCACCGACGGCGCCAACACCGCGCTGCGGGAGAAGGCCACGGACACCGACATCGAGGTCGCGTCGCAGTTCGGCCGGTGGGACGACGACATGCTGACCATCACGCCACCCGAGGGCCCGTCCCCCGCGCCCGGTGGCGCGGACGCCGGCGCATCGGGCGGCACCGGCCTCGGGTGACGGCGACCACCGGGTCGCCGGCCACGGTGGTGGTGTGCGGCCTCGGCCCCGCCGGTCCCGATCTCGTGACCGCCGGCACCCGGGACGCGATCGCCCGCATCCCCCAGCGGTTCGTCCGCACGACCCGCCATCCGGCCGCGCCGGTGGTGGGGGAGGCGCGCAGCTTCGATCATCTGTACGACCAGGCGGGTGGCATCGACGAGGTCTACCGGGGCATCGTCGAGTCGCTGGTGGCGGCGGCCGCCGAGCACGGCGAGGTGCTGTACGCCGTGCCGGGCTCGCCGGTGGTGGCCGAGCGCACGGTCGCGTTGCTGGCGGCCGACGATCGGGTACGGGTCGAGGTGGTGCCGGCGTTGTCGTTCGTCGACCTGACGTGGGTGGTGCTCGGCGTCGACCCCGTGGCGCACGGCGTGCGGCTGGTCGACGGCCACCGGTTCGCGAGCGAGGCGGCGGGGGAGCGGGGGCCGCTGCTGGTCGGCCAGTGCGACTCGCCCGGGGTGCTGTCCGAGGTGAAGCTGGCCATCGGCGACGTCATCGACGCGGGCGATGGCGCCGGGGAGGAGCCGTCGGTCGTCGTGCTCCAGCGGCTGGGGCTGCCCGACCAGGCGGTCGCCACGCTGCCGTGGCACGAGCTCGACCGGGCGGTGGTCCCCGACCACCTGACCTCGGTGTACGTGCCGGCGCTGGCCGCCCCGGTGGCGGGGGAGGTGGCGGCGTTCGCCGAGGTGGTGCGCCGGCTGCGGGCCGAGTGCCCGTGGGACCGGGAGCAGACCCACGCCAGCCTGCGGCGCCACCTGCTGGAGGAGGCCTACGAGGTGCTGGAGGCCCTCGACCACCTCGACGTCGAGGCCGCCGAGGGTTACGACGCCCTGGAGGAGGAGCTGGGCGATCTGCTCTTCCAGATCGTGTTCCACGCCCGGCTGGCCGCCGAGGAAGGGCGGTTCACCCTGGCCGACGTGGCCCGTGGGGTCGCGACCAAGCTGGTCGGTCGCCACCCGCACGTCTTCGGCGACGCCGCCGCCGGCAGCGCCGAGGAGCTGGCCGCGGGCTGGGAGCAGCTCAAGAAGGCCGAGAAGGGCCGCGCCAGCGTGATGGACGGCATCCCGGCAGCGCTGCCCGCGCTGCTCTACGCGTCGAAGGTGCAGAAGAAGGCGGCGTCCCAGGGCGTCGACTGGCGCACCCTCGTCGCCGGCGCCGGCGAGCGCCTGGGGACCACGGGCCTGCGGTTGCTCGAGGCGGTCGACGCGGCCCGGGAGGCCGGCGACGACCCCGAGACCGAGCTGCGGATCGCCGCGGAGCTGGTGCGCGACCGGTACCGGGTGCAGGAATCGGGCGAGTGAACCCCGTCGAGGCGAGGCTCGCCAGTAACGTGAACCTCACGAGCAACAGGAGCAACAGAGCCGATGTCGAGCATCGAACACGTCGCGGGCCGTGAGGTCCTCGACTCACGCGGCAACCCCACCGTCGAGGTCGAGGTGTTCCTCGCCTCGGGGGCGGACGGGCGCGCCATCGTGCCCTCGGGCGCCTCGACCGGCCAGTTCGAGGCCGTGGAGCTGCGCGACGGCGGCGACCGGTTCGGCGGCAAGGGGGTGGCGACTGCCGTCAGCCACGTCAACGAGGAGATCCGTGAGGCGCTGATCGGGTTCGACGCGCTCGACCAGCGAGAGGTCGACATCCAGCTCCTCGACCTCGACGGCACCGACAACAAGGGCCGGCTGGGGGCCAACGCCCTGCTCGGCGTGTCGCTGGCGGTGGCCAAGGCGGCGGCCGACGAGTCGGGGCTGCCGCTGTACCGCTACGTCGGCGGCACCAACGCCCACGTGTTGCCGGTCCCCATGCTCAACGTGCTCAACGGCGGGGCCCACGCCGACAACAACGTGGACTTCCAGGAGTTCATGCTGATGCCCGTCGGCGCGGCCAGCTTCCGCGAGGCGCTGCGCTGGGGCGCCGAGACGTACCACGTGCTCAAGGGCGTGTTGCACGAGCGCGGCCTGTCCACCGCGGTCGGCGACGAGGGCGGCTTCGCGCCGAACCTCGGCTCCACCGAGGAGGCGCTGGTCCTGCTGGTCGAGGCCATCGAGCGGGCCGGCTTCACCCCGGGCGACGACATCGCCCTGGCGCTCGACGTCGCGTCCACCGAGTTCTTCGCCGACGGTCGCTACGCCCTGGCCGGCGAGGGCCGGGAGCTGGCGCCGGCCGAGCTGGTGGGTCTGCTCGACGGCTTCTGCGGAAAGTATCCCATCGTGTCGATCGAGGACGGCTGCGCCGAGGAGGACTGGGAGGGCTGGGCCGCCCTCACCGCCGCGGTCGGCGACCGGGTGCAGCTCGTGGGCGACGACCTGTTCGTCACCAACGTCGACCGCCTGGCCCGGGGCATCGAGGCGGGCGTCGCCAACAGCATCCTGGTGAAGGTGAACCAGATCGGCACGCTCACCGAGACGCTCGACACGGTGGGCCTGGCCGCTCGGGCCGGGTACACGAGCGTGATGTCGCACCGGTCGGGCGAGACCGAGGACACGACCATCGCCGACCTGGCGGTCGCCACCAACTGCGGCCAGATCAAGGCCGGCGCGCCCGCCCGCAGCGACCGCGTGGCCAAGTACAACCAGCTCCTGCGCATCGAGGGCGACCTCGGCGAGTCGGCCGCCTTCCGCGGCCGCGCCGCCCTGGCCCGAGCCGGGGGCGGCACGCGGTGATCGGGCGCCGGCGGCGGGACGGCGATCACACGGTCGGCCCGGAGACCCAGGCGGTGGGTCCCCGGGTCAAGGGTGCCTGGACGACCCCGGCGGTGGTGGTGCGCGGCCCCGACGGGTCGGTGGTCGACCCCGGTGCCGGCGCGGGTGGGCCTGCGGGCCCCGCGACGCCCGCGACGCCCGCGGCGGGTCCCGGTGGTGCCGGTGGTGCCGGTGGCATGCAGCCACCCCGGTTGCGCCCCCGGCCCCGGCGCATCCCCGGCTCGCCGGGCGCGGTGCTCGTGAGCCCGACCCTGCTGCGCGACGCGGACAGCGGGCGGGAGGAACGTCGTCGGCGGCGCCAGGTGGCATCGGCGGCCCGGGTCTACCCCTTGCCGCCGCGGCGCACGCCGGGCGCGGGCGACGAGCCGCTCGCTCCGGCCGCCGGAGACGAGGCGGCGGCCCGCCGGCAGGGGCTCAGCCTGCGGCCCGTGCCGGGCGGGGCGTCGGCGGGCCGCTCGGGGCGCGGCCCGGCATCCGGCCGGGGAGCGCGGCGGCCCTCGCCGTC
>DASSGC010000756.1:0-5513 GCA_035693765.1 Acidimicrobiales bacterium | reverse complement strand
TCGTCTCGCCCGGCACCCGCTCGACCACCAGCCACGAGGGGCCGAGGGCGGCGGCCCCCGCCGCGCTGCCGTCCGATGCCACCACGGCCGGCACCGGCACGCCCTCCGCCGCCGCCGCCCCGAGCAGCGCGGCCTCGGTGGCCATGCCGGCCCGCCGGACGCCGCCGGGCCGCTCCTGCTGGAGGATCAGCGGGCGCGCGCCGGCATCGAACGCCCACGTCTGGCGGGACGCGCCGCCCGACAACCGGCGCAGCCCGCTCACCGGCCCGGCGCCGACCACGTCCGCCAGCGCGGCGGCCAGCGCCCCCGTCGCGCCGGGCCCGGTGGCCGCGGTCATTCGATGGGCACGAGGGGTCGGCCGCGGTCGTCGAGCTGATGCAGGTACTCGCTGATGCCGTAGCCCGTCCGGCCCTCGTAGGTCCACCGGGCCAGGCCCTCGTTCACCACCGTGAAGCGCGTGCCGGTACGGCGGGGCATGCCGTGGACCCGCAGGATCTCGCCCCGCAGCTCGTGGACCCGGCCCCGCTTGTCGGTGGCCCGCAGGTTGGTCACCCGGTGGGTCACGCCGTCGTCGGCCAGCTCGCTGTGCACGTCCCACCGGCGGATCGAGGTCGCCTCGCCGTCGCGCCACACCCAGCCCCGGTGCAGGTCGCCGGCCGGCGTGCCGATGCGGATGCCGCCGAAGTGGGTGCCGTCGTCGATGTTGACCGAGAACCACCGCCACATCTGCGGCCCGCCCCACCGGCGGGGGCCCCACGACTTGTCGCGGTTGCCGCGGGCCGAGGCGGGGTCGAGCAGCCACTCCTCGCCGTCGAGCGTGACCGTGCCCGACCACGAGCCCGCCTGCTCGAAGTGCCCACGGCCGACCGTCGTGGCCGCGGCCGCGGAGGCGTCGTCGGCGCGCTCGTCGCGGGCCAGGCCGTCGGTGCCGATGGCGGGCGTGAGCGCGCTGAACGTGAGGTCGAGCCCGAGCCGAGCCGTCGCCGTGTCGCCGTCGCCGAGGTCGTCGGGTTCGGGCAGCGCCGCGGGCAGGTCGAGCACCTCCGCCTCGGCCGACGCCGTGATCCGCCACGTCGACGTGGGCTGGATCCGGGTGTAGCGGACCCCTGCCACGTCGAGGTCGTCGTCGGTCATCACCGCCTGGGGCCGGACGCCGCGGACGATGGCTATCCGGTCGCCCGGCAGCCACACCGACAGGATGACGTCGATGGTGCCCTCGTTGGGGCGGACCCCGATGCGGGTGAACAGCCCGGCGTCGACGGCCGGGTCGTAGCCGTTGAAGTAGTAGGACTCGCTCCACGCCTTGTCGTCCTCGACGGCGTGGGCGAAGTCGTGGGTGGCGTCGAGAATCGGCACCGCCTTGCCCCCTGGTCTTCTCACGCGGACACCGCCTGTCCGCGGACATGTTCTAGTCCGACCGGAGCGGGTCCGGCGGGTTACCGCGCGGTCGCTTTGGAGCCGACGCGCTCAGGCGCCGAAGGCCAGCCGCCCGGGGCTGCGGGGCCAGTCGAGCGCCACCAGCTGGCCGGTGCCCGACAGCGTGACGAAGGCCGTGCCGTCTGCAGCGAAGCAGATGTTGGTGGTCAGCGGGTCGGCCAGCGGCGTGTGCTCGACCTGGCTGCCGTCGGGCGAGAAGGCCGTGATGCCCGGCGCCGTTCCCAGCGTGGCGACGCAGATCCAGCCCTCGCCGTCCACCGCCAGCGAGTCGAACAGCGCCCCACCACCGGGATGGCCGACCAGCTCGCCGCCCCCGGGCCCGGCCAGCCCGGCGCCGGTGACCTCGCCCGGGCCGGCGACGTCCCAGCCCCACAGCCTCCCGGTGTGGGTCTCCGCCACGTACACGCGGTCGCCGGCCGGCGAGAGGCCGATGCCGTTGGGCGAGTCGAGCGGGGCGACCACCTCCCGCACGGCGCCCCCGCCCGGCGGCGCGTAGTAGAAGCCGGTGCGGTCGGCCGACCGCTCCATCTGCACGCCGTGGTCGGTGAACCAGATGCCGCCGTCGGCGTCGAGCACGAGGTCGTTGGGCGCCCGCAGCGGGCGGCCGTCGCACTCGGTGGCGAGGGTGGTGACCTCGCCCCGGGCCAGGTCGACGCGCTGGAGCGAGCCGTGGCCCGGGTAGGTGGCGGGCGGCGGCGACCCGGGGAACGTGAGCCCGAACCGCTCGTGCCAGTCGAAGCAACCCCCGTTGTTGGCGACGTACACGGCCCCGTCGGGACCGAACGCGGCCCCGTTGGGCCCGCCGCCGCAGTCGGCCACCACGGTCGTGGTGCCGTCGGGGTCGACCCGGGTGAGCGCCCCGCCGGCGATCTCCACCAGCAGCACGGAGCCATCGGCCAGGGCGATGGGGCCCTCCGGGAAGCGCAGGCCGGTGGTGACCACGCGCAGGTTGACGGGTTCGACGGTGCGGGTGTCGGGCATGAGCGGGGAGTCTTCCACCATGCCCGATGTCACGCCCGTCCCGGCGCCCGGGGTCAGCTAGCGACGAGGTCGCGCAGCAGCGCCCGGGTGCGCTGGCGCGAGGCCCGGCGGTCGTCGCCGACCGGGAACGCCGCCGCCCACACGTCGGTGGCGCCGGCCGCGACCAGGCCCTCGATGGCGGTGGCGACCTGGGCCTCGCTGCCCACGATGGCGGCGTCGGCCGGGGAGGTGACGCCGCCGGCCGCCAGCACCCGCTGGTAGTTGGGCAGCATCCCGTACACCGCGAACTGGCGGGCCGCGGCCTCGCGGGCGGCGTCGACGTCGTCGGTGACGGCCACGGGCAGCCCGGTGATGATCCGGGGCGCGGGCCGCCCCGCGTCGGATGCCGCCTTGGCGATGGTGGGGGCGATCAGCGACTCGACCGCCGTGGCGTTGGCCATCCAGGTGATCGTGCCGTCGGCCAGCTCGCCGGCCGAGCGCAGCGACCTCGGGGCGAGGGCGGCGACCACGACCGGCACCGGCTCGTCGGGCCGGGTGCGCAGCTCGGCCGTGGCGCGGTACTCCTCGCCGTGGAACGCCGTGCGGCCCTCGTGCAGCAGGTCGCGCAGGATGGTGAGGTACTCGCGCAGGTGGCGGGCGTTGCTGTCGTAGCTCAGCCCGTAGACGCCCTCGATCACCGGCCGGTGCGACACGCCGACGCCGAGCGTGAAGCGGCCGTCGCCGACCGCGCGGGACACGCCGGCCGCCTGGTCGGCCATGAGGACGGGGTGGCGGGGATAGGTCTGGACGATCGACGTGCCCAGCTCGATGTGGTCGGTGGCCCGGCCCACCAGCGGCAGCACGGCGAACGGGTCGACACCCGCCGCGCCCGCGAACCACAGGCTGGTGAACCCGTCGGCCTCGGCCTCGCGGGCGTGGTCGATCAGGCGGTCGATGGTCTGTCCCCCGCCGCTGATGCCGATGCGCAACGTCACGCCCGGAAACCTAGCTACTCGTTGCGCCGGCGAGGCCTTCCGGTGACGCATCCGGTTGCCACCCAACCAGATGCGTCACCGGAACGTCAGGCCTCCAGCAGCGCCGACCGCAGGGCCAGCAGGCCGGCGGTGGCGCGCTCGACCATCTCGTCGTCGCGGGCCGGGTCGCCGACCTCGAGCCAGGTGAGCACCGATTCGAGCAGCCAGGTGAACACCATCTCGGCCGACCACCGGTCGAGCGTCGGGTCGGCGGTGTCGAGCGTGAGCAGGTGGGCGACCGCCGTGGCCGCCTGGCGGCGCTGGTCGCGGGCGTAGCCGGCGAACTGGGGCTCGCGTGCGGCGTGCCGCCACAGCAACACGAAGCCGTCGGGGTGCGAGCGGGCCACGTTGAGCACGGTGCGGATGCTCGTGCCCCGCCGCGGGCCGGCCTCCATGCTGGCCACCAGCTCCTCCACGTGCCGGTCGAAGACCCGCTGGAGGATGGCGCGGTAGAGGTCCTCCTTGCTGTCGAAGTGGCGGTAGACGAGCAGGCGGCTGACCCCGCAGGCGGCGGCGACGTCGTCCATCGAGGTGGCGGCGAAGCCGGAGGCGGCGAACGCCCGCGCCGCACCCCACAGGATCTGCTCGCTCCGCTCGGCGCGCGTGAGCTGCTTGCGCTTGGCGGGCGCCGCCGCGGCACGGGGGGTGGCTCGGGTCGCCATGTAAACCTGGGAGTTTACTCTTCACTTTGTTTACGCACGCGTTTACTCTTCGTCCATGACGACCGCTCAGCTGGAGTACACCGCCGCGGAGCTGCTGGCCGACCACCCGGTGGCCGAGCCGCTGATCGCCGGCGGGCGGGTGTGCCACGGGGGGTTCCGCGACGACGGCGCCTACGTGTCGCCCCGCACGCTCCACCGGGTGCCGGCCATCGACGCATGGCAGGCCAACCACCGCGCCCAGTTCGGCACCGACATCCTCGACACCCCGCTCGACACCTGGCCCGGTCAGTTCCCCAACGTCGACCAGGCCCGCTTCCTCGTCCGGTCGGGGGTGCCCGAACCGCTGATCGCGTCGCTCACCCGCATCGGCACCGTCGAGGGCCTCGGCGCCAACATCCGCCACCTCCACCCCGGTGACCTGCAGCGCCACTTCGTCGAGGACATCGGTGGCACCGCCATCGCCCACCTCGGCAAGGGCCTGTTCGAGGCCCACGGCCGCGACGAGGCCGGCTGGGAGGAGGAGGCCGGGCACAAGGACATGTGGTTCGCCGCCCGCGACCTGGCCTTCGCGGGCCGCACGGCCGAGGTCGACATCGACGCCATGCTGGCCCGCATGGGCTTCGGCCAGGCGGGCCCGGGCCAGGTGCCGCCCCGGGTGCTGCCCGACGACATCGACGCCAACCTGGAGCTGATCGCCGGGCTCATGGTCCGCGTGCTCCTCATCGAGATCCAGGCCTTCCACACCTTCGCCTGGGCCGAGGCCTGGCTGTCCGACCGCGACCTGGTGGCCGGCGACGGCGCCGCGGCGACGCTCGTGTCGCACATCCGGGCCGACGAGTCGCCCCACGTCGGCTACCTGCGCACCGCGCTCACCGAGATGCGCGACCGCACGTGGATCGGCGCGTCGGGCCGCAGGTACGCAGGCACCGCCATGGTCGGCGCGCTGTGGGACCGGGCGCTCGCCCAGTCCCTCGGCGAGAACCGGGCCGCCACCCGTGCCGCCCTCCTGCGCGAGGTCGAGCACTGGTGCCGCCAGCGGCCCGACGGCGACGACGTCCTCGCCGGGTTCCACAGCCTGGCGACGCCGGAGGCGGCGGCGTGAAGTTCGGCATCTTCTACGAGCACCAGCTCCCCCGCCCCTGGGACGACGGCAGCGAGCTGCGCCTCGTCCAGGAGGCGCTGGAGCAGGTCGAGCTGGCCGACAAGCTCGGCTTCGACGTCGTGTGGGAGGTCGAGCACCACTTCCTGGAGGAGTACAGCCACTCGTCCGCGCCCGAGGTGTTCCTGGCCGCCTGCTCTCAGCGCACCCGCGACATCCGCCTGGGCCACGGCATCATCCAGACCGCCCCCGGCTACAACCACCCGGCCCGCACGGCCGAGCGCGTCGCCATGCTCGACCTGGTGTCGGGCGGCCGGGTCG